>JAGMBM010000044.1 GCA_023129675.1 Hadesarchaea archaeon
GATTTACCAAACTCGACCCTGCTGAAACCGTAAAAGAAAACTGCGGGGTTTTAGACCTTTCCGCTACTCCCTCGACGAGTTTGCGAATCTCGACCACTTCGCTCACTCGTCGCTTTTTCACATCAAGGTCTTTATCCCACAGTCGTTGCCTCACCCCGTTCCTCCACGGGGCTTATCCGCGCCCTCCCCCGGTTTTTCGCCCGAGTTTTTTCGCGGCTCTCCGTTGCCCTTAGGCTCCAGTTCGGCCTCCTCTGTGGGCTTCCATCCCCGCCACTCCCATTTAAAGCGCCCAATCTATTTAAGGTTTTTTCCGAAAGTGGAACTATTTCCAGCTTGGATATATGGCTCAAATGAAAAATGGTAGTATGGGATAGAATCAAGAAATATCCGTCGAGTAAATGAGGCGGACTTTTTTGGCGTTTGGGCTATCATATGGGGCTAAACGGTAAAACACCCGCAGAGGCCGCGAATCTGCCCCTACAATTGGGAGAGAACAAGCTACAGCGGAAAAATAGATACATGTTAATGATTGCAGACTCGTGAGGTCCGTTGTTTCTTCAACCTTTAGAAGGTTACCCTGAGCTTACTACCATTACCAAAATGGTTATAGCTCGCAATTCTGAATAACGTGTGGTTGAAAAATGGGAAAGAAGTGGGGTCACTACAAGGCGGGCGGGCGAAGCCAGCCCGTGACGTGCGTTTACTGTGGTCGCAGGACGCCGCGCATCAAGGCGGTGCTTGTCAGGAAGCATTCCGGGATAGACACCCGAACGATTCCCGGCGTCGACCGGAGGCTCGTCTTCCTCCCTCAGATGAAGGCCTACGCGTGCATCTCTTGCGCCAAGCACCGCAAGCTGATAGGAAAAAAATGAACTTCAAAGCAAAGATGTTTAATAGGAAAGCTTCTGATCCGAAAAGCAAGCCCGATCAGATTTTGGAAACCCTAGCATTGCAAGCAGGACAAAACATTGCGGATATTGGAGCTGGAGGTGGCTATTTCCCTCTACGATTTGCCGAAGCAGTAGGAGAAAAAGGGCGGGTGTTTGCTGTTGACACAAATCCCGAGTTTCTAGAGTTCATCAGAGATAGTGCCAAGGAAAAAGGACTAGATAATGTTGAAACAGTCCTTGTCACGGAAGATAGCTTGACTTTGCCCGAAAAGAGTCTAGATTTAGTCTTCATGCGTAATGTAACTCATCATATACCCAATCGAGTGGAGTATTTCGGAAAATTGAAAGCCTTGTTGAAACCTGAAGGAAGAATCGCCATAATCGAGTATAGACGTGGTGGGCGATTCAGCTTTCGAAGAATGTTTGGGCATTATGTCCCTCGAGAAATCATTATCGAGGAAATGAGCAAGGCCGGATATAGATTAGAGGAAGACCTAGATTTCTTGTCAGAACAATCCTTTACAATTTTCTCCCTGAAAGTATAGGAAACTTCAATGGAATTTCTACCTAAAATCCCTAAGTTGACGGGATTCTCCGATCACCGCGGGCTGATTTGATCGCCTTTACCATTTCGCGAATTTTTTTTACCCTATCTTTTGCTTGCTCGACGAGGGTCCCAGTTACAATTATCTCGGCTCCGGCTCTTGCGCGCTCCTTTGCGACTTTTTGGGTCCTTATCCCGCCCCCCACGATGAGCGTCACCTGCGTCGCCTTTCGCACCGCTCGCACCATGTTTGTTGGTACGGGTATGGCTGCCCCGGAACCAGCCTCGAGGTAGACAAATCTCATGCCCAGATATTGCGCCGCGAGCGCGTAGGCCACGGCCAGCTCAGGTTTGGTGCGAGGGATTAGGTCTGCCTTCCCGACCCGTCCGGCTGTCCCGCCGGGCTCGACCAATAAATATGCCATCGGTAGGGTTTCGAGCCCGAATCTTTTAACGAGCGGTGCGCCGCGGCGCTGAGCGCCGGTGATAAAGTAGGGATCGCGGGAGTTGAGCATGCTCATGAAGAAAATCGCGTCGGC
>JAGMBM010000045.1 GCA_023129675.1 Hadesarchaea archaeon
GAAGCCATTTCACCAGCAATTTTTGGTGATTGTTTCGCTGGGTCGATAAGCGTTAGATGGGCAGCGCCGTTTCGTGCGATTGTATCGAGCAAGCGCTTTTCGACCTTACCCACGCGGCTCCCTCGACTTCGGCCTCAGCCCGCCGTATCCGCATTTCCTGCACTTGGTTGCCTTCCAAGGGTTTCTAGCGTTGCACCGCATGCATATCTTCACCTTGAACAGGCGCCGCTCGGCTTCCTCAAACTTCACCACATCATCACTTCCTTCCCCTGATTTCCTTGAAGACCGCAGGTAGCTTCTCGACCAGGTCTGATGCCAAGAGCTCGTAACCCCTCTCTTTATAACACAGATCGCCCGCACGCCCGCAGGCCCAGGCCCCCGCGACCGCCGCCTTGAAGGGTTCCACCCCCTGCGATAGGAATGCGCCGACGACTCCCGCGAGCACATCGCCCGTGCCCCCAACGGTCATCCCGGAGTTGCCCGTGTAGTTGAGCTTCACCCCCCCAGCGGGCGATGCGATGATGTCGACCCACGCCTTCAACAACACCGTACAGCCGAGCTCCTTTGCAGCGACCTTGACCTGCTGGGCCCGTCCCTTGATGTCGGTTGGCAAGTCAACGCCCGTCAGCAACTCAAACTCACGCGCATGGGGCGTCAGGACCCACGACATCCCTTGAAGCAAACCCCGCTCGGACGCCAGCGCCTTCAGCCCATCCGCATCGAACAGCGTGGGCAGGCGCGGGTACTCCTCCTTGAGCATGCGTGTGAGCTCCAAGACGGCATCGCGAGTCTTCGCGAGCGTGCCTAGTCCAGAACCCACGACCACGGCCGTCGCGCCTTTGAACTCGTTCCGCAATTCTGAAAGCGCAGCAGGTTCGAGGTCGCGACATGGCAGTTTGATGGTGATGAGATCGGGTGAGAATGAGTTGATTGTCCAAGCTGCTTTTTCGGGCGCGGCGATGATCGCGAGGTCGACGCCGGAACGCAGCGCGGCTAGGGCAACGAGTGCTGGAGCTCCAACGTAGCGCAAACCCCCTCCGACGACGACCAACCTTCCATAGTCGCCCTTGTGTGCTTCTCGCCTCCGTCTCGGCAAAACGGTTGACACATCCTTTTTTTCGACACGCATTTTGGGAGTTACCATGAGTGCACCACTGAAGGAAAGGACTCGGTGAGATATAAAAACTTAAGCAGCTTGCCGTGTTGCGCTGCCGCAATTATTTAAGTAGATACAATTTGAGTAAAGCTATGTGGTGGTGCTCTGCCGAAACCTGCGTGGGTCAAAGGCGGTCCGCACATCGTGAAACCGATTCCCGGACCACGAGCGAAGAGGATAGTTGCGCGTGACGAGAGGGTGATGTCCCCCTCATACACCCGAGCCGATCCAATCGTCGCAGAGGAGGGCTGGGGCTGCTACGTGCGAGACATGGACGGTAATGTCCTGCTCGACCTCACTTCGGGAATGTTCGTCCTCAACTACGGTTACTCCCACCCGCGACTCATCCGCGCCGTCGAGCGGCAGGCCACGAAGCTCACACACTTCGCTGGAACCGATTTCTATTATGAAACGCAGGTCGAGCTCGCGGAGCGACT
>JAGMBM010000046.1 GCA_023129675.1 Hadesarchaea archaeon
GAGCAGCTTTCGAAACTCCTTCAGCCCCCGCTCGTGGGCGCGCCATAGCTCCTCATCGCTCGCCGAGAGGTCGATCTTCACCTTCACGCGCTTGCACACCAAAAAGCGCGCCGGGAGCTTGCCCTCCATGACCGCAAAATATCGCTCCAACGATTTTCTCGCTAGCTCGTCCCTGAGCACGGCAACTGCGTCCGGCCGAAATATTCGCCACATTTCGTGTGCCCCAATTATATTTTAATCGCCCTGCCCTAAAGAGCGTTCAGAAAGAACTGTAAAATGAATATGCACAAACTCGGAGGATCACATGAAACTTGGAGTCGTGACGGTCACCTCACCTCTACGGGCCAAAAAGCCGAACGTCACGCGATTAGTCGGCGATGTGTTGAAGCAGCTAAAAGATTCTGAGATTGAAGTCGTGTCCCCTCAAACATTTGCCTCAGATGTGGAAAGCGCGGAGGAACTAGTCAAGGAGGTTCTTTCAGCGGGGGTGGATACCCTCGGCTATATAATCACCTCGGGCGGGACCGAGAGGATGATACTCGAGTCGGCAAAAACTGTTACATTGCCTATCTTTCTGCTGGCAAATTCGTCGGACAACTCCTTCGCCGCAGCCTGCGAGGTGATCCCAAAGCTCAAATCTATGGGAAAGCGTGCCAAACCAATTTTCAGCGAAAAAATCAACGAAGCCGCCGTGCGCGAAATAAAGCAAATTGATGAAATCTCTGAGGTTATTCAAAAGCTCCGCCGGACAAGATTAGGCTTGATTGGGGAGCCGTCCCCTTGGCTGGTTTCTATCTGCACCGATTTTCAATTAATCAGAGACAAAATAGGACCACGAATAGTTCAAGTGGATCTATCTGAGTTAGTAAAAGAGGTCGAGAAAATATCCAGCTCTGAAGCTCGTAAAATTTCTGAGGGGTTTCTCTCAAATGTTCTAAAAATGGTTGAGCCAACTGAAATGGACGTAGTTCAAGCAGCAAAAATTTACCTTGGGCTGAAGAACTTGGTGAAGAAATATAACTTGGACGCTCTCTCGATAAGATGCTTCGACCTCATCCCCGCGCTCGATAACACCGGATGTTTTGCCGTTTCAAAGATGATAGATGAAGGGGTTATCGCTGGATGTGAGGGCGACATAGACACAACCCTAACGATGTTGGTATTGCATTACCTCACCAACGAGCCCGTTTGGCTGGCGAATACTTGTTCGATCGATCGAGCCAAGAACACGATGACGTTTGCGCACTGCACCATCGCCACTAAATTACTCGAAGACGCTTCAAAAGTGACGCTCCGAAGCCATTTCGAATCAGGCAAAGGTGTATCAATTCAAGGGGCGTTAAAGCCCGGACAAAAGGTCACCATTACGCGCTTGGGTGGCCTTAAAATGGATAAGATGGTGATCGCCACGGGTGTCATCCGCCAAGGTGATATGGACCACGAACACATGTGCCGTACGCAAGTCGAGGTGAGGCTTGATGGTAAGGTTGAGACTTTTATCAACAATTTGCTCGGGAATCATGTCACCATCGTAAAGGGGGATATTTCGTCCAAGCTACAGGGTTTTTGTGATAAACTTGGAATAAATGTGATTTCTATCTAAAATTCACTTTGGGAAGTTAGGAGCTTGTTCCGTGAGTGTAGACTTAAGGGTATTAAACTGCAAGACCTCATTATTGCCGCCTCATTCAGCTCCTAAAATAAGAAAGAGGAGCGGTTGCGTTCCGCCCCTTTTGTTTTGCCGTCCTCACTTGCGTTTGGTCACGGCGTACAAAGCTACAAGCAGTGCGACTATCGCTACAGTGATCGATGTCCACACTACGTCCGTTGGTGCTGGCTCTCCTGCTGGCCCCGCTGGCCCTGCTGGTCCGGGTGTCCGTTCGATCTCTTCAACCTGGCTTTGGAGGTTCTCCAGCTCCTGCACAAGTTCCGTTACCTGCTCCTCAACAGTTACTTCTGTTATTCTCTTCTCCTCGTTTGGATCTGGCGGCGTAAAGGGTGAGTTAGCTTTTATCCATTCGACCATCGGGTCAACGTACTTTATGTACGGATATTCGATCTGCGGTGTTCTCGGGAAGGCTGCGTATAAATCTCCCCCTGCCGCCATGAAGTTGTTCACTGCCACGTAGTAGACCTTGCCCGGGATGAGCGGCTCTCCGGTGTTGAGGTCTATCACATCTCCCACTACGCGTTCCCCTCTGGGTCTGAACCAGTTAACCTTGAAACTGAGTCCGGAAACCTGCATGCATCCCTGGGGACCCATCCCATTCTCTAATGCAGCACGGACTTGCACTCCTGTCATTTCACATATCACCAAATAATTTGGGAAAGGCAGGACGTTGAAAACATCTCCGAAGGTTATATCACCAACCTTGAGTATATCAGCTCGCAAGCCTCCTGGGTTCTGGAATGCGAAGTCGCACGGGATGTTCTCTCGCTCGCAGAGCCATCTCACGGCGTCTGTGTACAAATCGCCCATCGGTGACTCATGCGAGTAGTCGCGAATGATTGAGTCGGTGGTGTTCCCGATAACTTCCGATTTGACCGCCTCGACTTCAGCAGCGTAGACCGCGATCTTCGCCTCGATTTCTGGGTCCGTTGAGGTAAACTCTCCATCTGGACCTATGGTTATTCTCGCAAATTCATATGAAACGACCTCTCCCGTTTCGGGGTCTATCTCGAAATCAACTCGAACGACCTCCGTGCTCTGGCTCCTGCACGCGATCATCGGGATTCCGTTTGCCTCCGCCAAGACGGGCCCCGCATGGCCTGAAATGATCAGGTCGATGTGCTCGGGATCGAGTGCCTCGGCAAGCTCGGTGCATGCCTCCAAGCCACCGTAGTGTCCGAGGACGATGATAACGGTCGCCCCTTGGCCCTCGAGCTGTGGGTAGAACTCGGATACCTCATCGATGCCGTCCGTGAACCTGAGCCCCTCGGTGAACTTGGGGACGGTGATCTCCAGGGTGGCGGGTAGCGCTAGCCCTATAATACCGACCTTGATCCCGCCCCTTTCGATGAGAGCAGTTGTCTCGTAGACCCTTTCGTCGTTCTCGATGTAGTAGACGTTGGCAGCGAGCATCGGGAATTCCGCCTGCTCCATCCGATCGGCTAGGACGTCCTGGCCTAGGTCGTACTCGTGGTTCCCGATCGCGGCCGCATCAAATCCCGCCTCGTTCATCCAGTCCACGAAAGACTCGCCCTCGAACAACATCGAAATCAGGGGGCCAGGGCTCCAGATGTCCCCAGCGTGTAGGAGGAGCGTGTTATTGGCCCCGACCTCCGACTTCACTTGGTTGAAGTAGCCCGATATGTAGGCCGCACCTCCGAGGTATATTCGCTCCGGGTAAACTTTGTGGGTCTCTAGATAGCCCTCAGAATCGTTTATCGATAGCACGGTCAGATGCGAGTACGAATCTTCAGGCGCGCTCACGGGTAGCGCTGTCGTTATCAAAATTAGGGAAAGAACCATCAACGCTGAGATGACTAAAGATACACTTTTCACTTTCTTCGTGTTCTCACCTCCTTTTCCCCTTTATCACCTTTACGAGACAGCAGCAGCTTGGACAGTTGCCCCGATGAACTTTCCCCTTAATCCCACTCGTATCCGCAATGCGGGCATTTGTACAACCGCCGCCATGCAATCGTATTCTTATTTTATTCCTATAAATGGATAGATAAAGATAAAATAAAGGTTCCCTGAGGGCTTTTATCAACAATTTGCTCGGGAATCACGTCACCATTGTGAAAGGGGATGTTTCGTCTAAGCTAGGATTTTTGTGATAAACTTGGGATAAATGTGATTTCTATCTAAAATTTACTTCAAGAAGTTAAAGGAGCTTGCTCCGCGGGCACAGGCACAGGCTTAAAGGTTTATAAGCAAAAAAATTGTTGTATGAAAAACCCCCTAAAGAAGCTCTTATCCTCAAAGAGAAAAGGTAAAAAACCCGCCGTCGCTCGAAAGCCAAGGCGAGGGGAAACCCTCGTGCGAGCGGAGGGAATCGCCAAGGGATTCCCCGGTGTCTGGGAACACCTCATCCTCGACCACATAAACTTCGACGTGAAAGCCGGCGAAGTCCACGCGCTGCTGGGGGAAAATGGAGCAGGCAAGACGGTCTTGGCAAATATCCTGTCCGGATTCTATAGCCTCACGAAGGGGCGAATATACGTCAAGGGAAAACCCGTCTCGATAAAATCCCCGAAGGACGCATTGGAACTCGGAATAGGCATGGTCCACCAAGAATTTACGCTGGCCCGCCCGCTTACCGTCACGGAAAACGTTGCTCTGGGCCTCTCAACGTCCAATTTTTCCTTTCCCCTCTCCGAGGTCGAGAAGAAACTTAAGGAATTATCTGAGAGATATGGTTTAAAGGTAGATCCGAAGGCGAGGATTGAGGAACTCTCGGCTGGGGAGCAACAGCGCGTTGAGATACTCAAGGTCCTCTATCACGAACCCGAGGTGCTCATTTTGGACGAGCCGACCTCCGTGCTGACGGAAGATGAGGCAAAGAGTTTATTCTCCATCTTACGGGCCATGGCTAAGGAAGGACGCGGAGTCGTGTTCATCACCCATAAGTTCGAAGAGGTTTTCGAATCAAGCGATAGGGTAACCGTGCTCAGGCTGGGCAAGCTGGTAGGGACGATGAAAACCTCGAAGACGAATAGACGGGAACTGGTGAGGATGATGATGGGCGGCGAGATATCGCTCCCCAAGAAAAAACCCGCCAAGGTGGGCAAAATAGCTCTGGAGGTTAAGGACCTCCATGTACTCGGCGAGCGAGGAGTGCCAGCCGTAAGGGGTATCTCCCTGACCGTGCGAAAGGGTGAAATATTGGGTATAGCTGGCATAGCCGGCAACGGTCAGAGCGAACTCGTCGAGGCCATCACGGGTTTGCGGGAGGTTACAAAGGGCAAGGTGCTCATCTTCGGGAAGGATATGACTAACCGCTCACCTAGGGAGATTGCGGACATGGGCATGGGCCACATCCCCGAGGAGCGCAGAAGGATTGGAACCGCGGAGGGGATGACCGTGGCCGAGAACTTTATCATGAAGGATTACCGACGCTCACCCTTTTCCAATAGATCGTTCCTCAACCTCCCTTTCATAACCCAACACTCCAAGAAAATGATCTCCGAACATAACATACTAGTGCCGGATCTATGGGTAACTGAAACTAGAATACTTTCTGGGGGAAACATCCAGAGGTTAATCCTAGCTAGGGAGACTTGGTGGGAGCCGCGCTTGATCGTTGCCACACACCCAACTTACGGGCTCGACCTCAAGGCGGTCAAGCATACCCACGAGCTATTCCTAAAGCTGAAGAAAAAGGGAACGGCAACCCTACTTGTCTCCGAGGACTTGGAGGAGATATTCTCCCTGAGCGACCGCATCGCCGTCATATTCGAGGGAAAGATCGTGGGTACCATGGACGCCGCGAAAGCGAGGGTGCATAAGATAGGGCTGATGATGGCTGGTTCAAAGGGGTAAAAAACTCAAGATAATACTAGCGAAGCTTTTTTAAGTAGAATCGTCAACCCAAAATAGAGGTGATAAAATAAGTGAGTTTCTGAGCAATGGGGGAATTACCACAACTACAGCGATTTCCATCGTAATTGTAATCATCATTGCCGCAGGAATTGGTGTATATGCTTATACAAGGGTCGCAGCACCAGCAGAGTTTAAGATCGCAGTAGTCTCCGACATCGGCGGAAGGGGAGACCTGAGCTTTAACGACATGGCATTCAAGGGCGGCGACGATGCTGAGGAAGATTTCGGCGTCAAAATGGTCGAACTAATAAGTACATCGGAGGCGGACTACGCTCCAAATCTGAGAACTGCAGCAAGAGACCCGGATGTCGAGCTCATCGTTGGAGTAGGGTTCCTCTTGACCGACGACCTCGTAAAAGTGGCACTGGAGTATCCGGATAAGAACTTCATGGGCATTGACACCTACACCAAATGGACAGATGCGGGTGGGTTGAAGGAGGTAGGAGAGGTCCTACCCAACCTGATGGATATCATATACGAGGAGCACAAGGGGAGTGCCTTGGTCGGTGCACTCGGCGCCCTGGTGGCGATTCACTACGACAAACCCTACATTGGTGGCGTCTTTGGGATTGAAATTCCTGTGCTATGGAAGTTCGAGATAGGGTACAAGTGGGGTGCCGACTGGGCCATAAGCTGGTATGAGAACAATTACCCAACACAATACGCAGCTGAGCCGACCACAAGTATCGTCAACACGGCCAAGAAGGAGAGGGTCCTATACACCTACACTGGAACTTTCAGCGACATCACGAAGGGATACACGACTGCCCTGCCTATGTACGAGGCGGGTGCAGTCGCCGTCTACAATATAGCGGGGCCTCTCGGGATAGGGATAAACAGCGTGGTACGCGATATCGCCGAGAGGGATGGGCTAGAGAACGGGCCGCCCTTCTGGATAGGCGTTGATGCGAACCAAGATTGGATAAATCCGGGCTTTGTCATAGCCAGCATGATGAAGAGGGTCGACTTCGGTGTTTACTACGCCACTAAGTGGGTCAAGGATAACACATTCAGGGACCTGGTAGAAAGCGAAGGCGGGGAAATTACGCTGGGAGTAGGAACCGAAGTAGCAGGAGTTCTAACCGAAGGGATAATGATCAGCACTGGACCCCTCGGAGAGCTGGACGAATTCATCGAGATGGGAGTGAAGGCGGAGGAATTGACGGGAGAGAGAATACTTCTCGGGTCTCCGGAGTGGATTCGCGGCAAAGTGGAAGCAATGAGGGAAGCCCAGCCATCCTGGATGTGGGACGCAGTTGCGGAGCTGGAGACAAAGATCCGTACAGGTGAGGTCGAGGTTCCACTGGCATTCACCGCGGATGACATAGCCTTCTGGCGAGACATCTTCGGGTGATCTCGCCACCCTTTTTTATTTTTTGAGCTGTGGGCAGTCTTTTCTGATTTCGCTTGGTTTATCGGTGAACCAAAGCCATTTTATTAATTGCCCTAGAAGGGAAAACGTCGATGCGGAAATTAACGCAGGGAGGATGAAGTCGTGCCAAGGCTTTTTGACGCCATAAGGGAGTATCTTGGAACCCTCAAGCGTTCTCTTGCGGAATCACTCTTCGCCTTGCTTATAGGTTTATTGATCGGGGCTGGGCTCATGCTCGCGTTTGGTTACGACCCGATAATGGGGTACATCTCGATGCTCAAGGGATTTGGGATATTTACCATAGAGGGATTTTTAGCTGTTCTCGCCATCATTGCGCTCGGTCTACTACTTGCAGCATTCATCGGTGCTTACTGGGCCAAGATTCCCCAAGCCCTTGCGCGGCTCTGGAGGAAAAAAATCAGTGGGCGCAGTATTAGTTTAGTTGCCATCGTTGTTTTTATTTTATTTCTGATATCTCGGATGCTTGAATTTTTAGATAACGTCGAACTAATGGAAATGTTAGCATATTCGGTACCACTCATGCTTACAGCGATCACCTTCGCGGTCGGTATGAGGGCCGGGATCTTCAACATCGGCGCGGAGGGCCAAGTATACATGGGGGCGGTGGCTGCGGCTTGGATAGGCGGGCACTTCGCCCTCCCGACCGGTCTTCACCTGCTCGCCGCCACGGCTTTTGCGATGCTCATAGGTGCAGCTTGGGCCCTCCTGCCCGCTATCCTCAAAATAAGGGCGGGAGTTCATGAAGTTATATCCACCATCATGCTCAATTGGGTAGCTTTTTTCCATGTTCCCTATCTCATAATCAATCGTTTTGCGGGGGTTCATGCAGAGAGAACTGCGACCATCTTGCCGACCGCGCGTTACCCCATCCTAGGGGCCAGTCTAACTGCCGTGATATTTGTCGCTCTGGCAGCCTGCGTTGTGGTCTATATCCTCTTGTGGCGCACGAGGGCGGGCTACGAGCTCAGATTGGTGGGGGATAATCCGGATGCCGCTCGCTATGCTGGGATAAACATCCGGCGCGCGATACTCATCAGCTTCATTATTGGAGGGATGGCTGCGGGACTCGCTGGAGCTAGCCAGGTCATAGGTAGACCTCTGCTGGGGTGGACCCTCCCCGCAACATTGGGAACCGTTTTTGGGCTTGGATTTTCGGGAATCGGGATTGCTGTGATTGGAAGAAACCATCCGATAGGTGGGATATTTGCAGCCTTATTGTTCGCAGGAATGCTCAACGGGGCTAAATTCATGGAATACGATTGGGGAATCAGTTCTGAGCTAGTGGTGGCCATCCAGGGTGTCATCATCATTGCCCTTGCCATCCCAGCACTCCTAGCTATGAGCAGGAGGGGAGTAAGGAGATTAAAGATTAGGAGGGGGCCTAGGTGAGAATTCTTGCGTGGCTCCAGAGGAAAAAAATCCTTGGGCGCATTATTAGTATAGTTGCCGTCCTCGTCTTTATTTTATATCTACTATGGGCCCACGATCTGCTTCGAGTAGAATTATTTGAATACACGACAAGAGCTTTGACCGAGAATTGGAAAGCGCTTCTCCTGTCGACATCGCTCCTTGCAACACCGCTGACCCTCGCAGCCGTGGGGGAGTGCATAAACGAAAGGGCTGGGCTCTTCAACATAGGACTGGAAGGGATCTTTTTCCTATCCGTCGTTATCGGAGTCCGTGGGGCCGAAATTATAGGAAGCGGGGTTGCCGGGCTTTTAGTCGGGTTGTTAACGGGCGCTCTCATCGGGTTCATTTTCAGCGTGTTGGCTGTTTACCTGAGGGCGAATCAGCTCGTGCTCGGGATGGGTATTAACATATTTGCGATGGGAATGCTCGCTTACCTCTTGGCGGCCATTTGGGCATTCCCCGGAATTCACAGCGTCCGCCCAGAATTTCACATATCTAAAATGCTGGGATACTTTACTCCGATATTCTTTGTGGCCGTAATCGCTGCCATCTTGGCCCACATCATCATACATAGGACGTTATTTGGGATTCGGATAAGAGCCGCGGGCGAAAAGCCCGAAGCCGTCGATGTTGCTGGCGTAAGGGTCGATCGAATTAGAATCCTTGCCTGCACGGTCGGAGCGGCATTGGCCGGTTTGGGCGGAGCCTTCTTTGCGCTTGGTTGGTTCGGCGAGATTGTAAAGGAGATGGCGGTAGGCATGGGCTTCATCGCCCTAGCCGTGGTGGTGGTGGCTGGACTAGAGCCGTTGTTGGCCCTCGCAATCGCTTTCGTCTTCGGTTTCGTCAGAGCTCTTGCCGACTGGGTAGCAACAATGCCTGGGATCAACGTTGTTCTTCCTGGCGCATTTTACATCATGAACATGGTTCCCTTCCTCGTTACCCTTCTCGTCGTCACTATTTTCATCGGCAGAAGGAAGTTTCCCCGAGCCCTTGGCAAACCTTACGTGAGGGAATAGCAGAACGAACCGCGTTTGGATTGCTAAAAACATCACATCGATGCTGGAAAAGTGATAGAAGAAATTAGACAACTTCCGCGTTTCCATATCTCCTCAAAAATCTCTTGACTTCCTGCATATTGGGCAACGCCGATTGGGCTCCGATCTTCGTCGTCGAGAGGCCGCCAATAGCGTTGGCAAATCGCGCAGTTCTCTTGAGACCCCACTCTCCGATGACGCCGGTGAGGAAGCCAGCATCAAAGGCATCTCCAGCCCCAGTCGTGTCCACGACTTTTATCGGGAAAGCCGGGGAACGAACTCTTTCCATCTCGGTTAGGATAAAACAACCCTTTCTCCCCAATTTCAATGCGACGATCTTGGGCCCAAATTTGAGAAGATCCTTCGCCGCCTTTTCGGGCTTCTTGGTCCCCACCAGGGCTGAGGCTTCTCGTTCACCTAGGAAGAGCACGTCAACATATCGTAAAATTGAACAAACGCGATTTGTTGCCCTCGTCGCCGGTAGAACCCCAACATCGAGCGAAACAAGGGCTCCCGCCTCCCTAGCCACTTTGAGAATTTTTATGGTAGTTTTCCTTTGGGGGTCACTGAGGAGCGCGTATCCAGAAATATGAAGGACGTGTGAGCTTTTGACGGAAACCATGTCCATTTCATCGGCGGAGAGGTAAATGTTGGCTCCCCGAAAACCGTACATCGTCCTCTCCCCGTCCCTCGTTATCGCAATGAATTGGAGGCCCGTCCCAACCTTCTCATCGATTTGTAGTTGGCCGATGTCCACTTTTTCCTTCCTGAAGTTATCGATCAGAAAGTGGCCGAGGGGATCATCGCCCATCCTTCCGATGAATCGGGAGTCCTGTCCTAGCCTGGCGAGCGCAACGCATAGATTGGCGGCCGAACCTCCGGCACACTTATGGAGCTTGTCGGTTGAGACCTCCCCACCCTTGCCCGGAAAAGATTCAACGGGGGCTATGAGGTCAACGTTCGCATCCCCAACTGCCACAACGAAAGCTTTCACGGAGATCCTCCTCGAAAAGTGTACCTAGTTTTGTTTGAGGCAATTAAACTTTAGCGAAGTCAAGAGATTAGAATCACGATCGAAGCGGTGAATTTTATAGAAATCGTGCGCAAATGGGGCGTCAAGGCATTTATATCGCGGCGCTTAATTGTCCCAAGGAGGTGTTTCGATGGCGGTGGGGTGGAAGAAAAAATTGGATGAGGTGCGAATGAAGAGCTTGCAGGAGATATTTGAAGTGGATAAACCCGTGATAGGGATGGTTCACCTGCCTCCCCTTCCCGGATCCCCTGGGTACGATTACTACGGGATGGATGCCATCATCGAAAACGCATTGGCCGACGTGAAAGCCCTCGAGGAAGGGGGAGTGAATGGGCTAATCGTCGAGAACATGTGGGATCATCCCTACTACGTGGGTGAAAATGTGCCACCTGAAGAGATGACCGCCCAAGCCGTCGCAGCTAGGGAGGTGACTGAAGCGACCAACCTCCCGACGGGAATAAACGTCATCCACAACGGCGGAAAAGTAACGCTAGCGATTGCTGTAGCGTCGGGAGCCAGCTTCGTTCGGATCTGTCTTTTGGCCGGAGCCCGGGTTTGGGATACTGGCGAGTTCGACCGGGGATGCGCCGCTGAGGTGCTGAGGCTGAGAAAAAATTTAGGAGCTAATCATATCAAGATTTTCGTCGATGTCGACAAAAAACATTCAGTACCATTTCCTGGGATAGATTTAGTAACCCATATCCAGTGGACCAGACGTTATCTCGCCGACGCGATCATTGTCACTGGAAAACTTACCGGAATAGCCCCTGAGCTGGAAAAGGTCAGGAGGGCTAAAGAAGTAGCCGAGGACACGCCGGTACTCGTTGGAAGCGGCGCTGAAATCACCAATGTTGGGAAATTCTTGGAGTATGCCGATGGGGTCATCGTGGGCACAAGCTTGAAGAATGACGGGATAATAGAAAACCCCGTCGATGTCGATAGGGTAAAAAAGTTCATGCTGGCAGTGAAAGAAGCGAGAAAGAAACATTAGAAATCTTAATACATTAGCTCCATAAATTGTCGTGGGGCCTCAAATGCTGATTGTAGCTGGATCTGCATCTTCGAAACTTGCTGAGCGCGTTGCAAATCAGCTTAAGTGCGAGCTAACAAAACCCGAGCTCAAGCTATTCCCAGATGGCGAGCTTTACGTGCGCATCCCTGCCGACGTGAAAGGTGAAGATGTCGCTATAATTCAATCGACTTGTTATCCACCGAACCAAAATTATATGGAGCTACTCCTCCTGCTCGACGCCGTGAGGGACCTCGGTGCGGAAGAAATCACGGCAATTATACCTTACTTTGCCTACGCACGACAAGACAAACGCTTCAAGGAAGGAGAGGCAGTGAGCCTTTACACGGTTGCAAAATTGATCGAAAGTGTCGGCAC
>JAGMBM010000047.1 GCA_023129675.1 Hadesarchaea archaeon
TTAAAATTGAGAGTACAAACATGCTGCTGACAAGTCTAAGACCTGGGGAAATAGGCGTTGTGATTCAAATAGCCGGAGGGCACGGCATGAGACAGAAGTTAGCGCTCCGGGGGATTAAAGAGGGCAGCTGGCTGCGAATGATTTCGTCTTCAAGAGGTCCTGTTGTCGTGGAAAGTAATGGGGGTCAAACCGCCATAGGCCGTGGGATGGCGCAAAAAATAATTGTGGGGATGATTAGGTAGGTCGAGATCATGGGTAAGAAAAAGTTTAGCTCAAGCGTTGAGGATTATCTGGAGGCCATATACTTTCTTACGAATGAGGAAACAAGCGTCAAGACATCGAATATCGCCTCCTTTTTGGAACACAAGCCCCCGAGCGTCACGGAGATGCTGGAAAAACTCAGCAAAGAGGGGCTCGTGAAACATGAGAAGTACGGCACCGTTTCGCTCACGCCGCAGGGGTTACGAGTTGCGGAGGAAGTCGGCGCCAGACATAAAACTTTGATTATTTTTCTTGAACTTTTAGGTGTGGATAGAGGGACCGCGGAAATCGATGCATGTAAAATCGAGCATGTCCTGAATCGAAGGACCATGAATAGGTTGAGGAGATTCGTGGAATTCGTTCAAAAAGCCCCCAAGAAACCGGAGTGGCTTGAGCATTACAAGCACTTCGTCAAAACGGGTGAACATCTAGAATGTAAGAAAAAAGTATAGTGGCATTTTCACCTTTTGATCAAAAAATCGATGAGAGAGTTAAATTTTCAAAGCAGTTACTACCTTCTCGATTTCTAATTTGAGATGATCTAATCCTTCAACGTTGTTCTTAACTACCACGATCGGGGCAGGGGCCTGTGCTTTTAGTTCATTCTCCGATTTCAAAAAAAGCTCCTCGTAGTCGTCGTATTTGTAGTAGCGCTCCATGATGTCGGTGGGGACGATGTGCTCGTCGATGTTCTTGCCCCGAGCTTCCTTGAACCTCCGAACATTTCGTTCCACACAGACATCGAACGGGCAGTAAATGTAGAGGATCAGCGAGTGGTCCAGCACTTCACGGTCGAAATTCTTGAGCGCATTGGCATATCGGTCGCGAGCGAACTCGACGAAGATCACCCTGCCCGACTGCTCGAGTTCCTTGAGCTTGCGGTTGATTTCTTTAAGCACGTCGTCGAGTATCGTGAAGTCGGTCACCACGAAGCCGCCCTCCTTTCGGTAGTGGCGCTTAAACTCGGTGTCGCGGTCGAGCAGCTCCTTAAGCACGGGGAAGTCGTCGATCCGCGTGATATCGCTCGCCAAGCCTTCCTCACGTAACCTCTGCCCCAACATGCGGTAGACGGCCGACTTCCCGGAGCCCGGGCGCCCGAGCAGGAACACAAAGGACGGGGGAGATTTTACCACGGGTTCACCAAGCTTCAGGTATCTGCAATAGTTCATTAGCTTTTGCCAAATTTTCCCCCTTTTAAACAACTCCCCCCCAAAGCCTAGGCGGGTGAATTGGACACCTTACCGTTGGTGGTCGCGCTAGCTGTTGCCTGGCACATCGGCTTGACTTTGCTCGAGCGCTCGCGCTATCCTAAGCAAGCCCGGCCCCCGCTGGCGAAGCTCTTGCTGTCGGCCGAGGTGGACCTGCTCCGAACCCTCAGGAGCGAACTCAGGCGGCGCCTTCGTCTCAGGCGTGAGTCCAAGAGCGAGCGGAAGCTGTCGGAGGTCGAGGGGAGGCTGGAGGAGTTGGGCGAGGATGGGTGATGAGCCGACGTTCGAGGCGGTCTTGACAGCGATCGACCGTCTCTTAGAGTTGTCTCCCCGGGAGGTGAGCTCGGGGGGTGAACTCTGGACGAAGCTAGATAACATGCTCGACGGGCTCCTCGGTGCAGCCAAATTCGATGCGGCTCGCCACGGGCGCCTGGCTGAGCTGGTGGCCTCGCTCAAAGCTGCGGCCGCCCGGTTCCATCAATCCCTGCTCAACGCGAGGCGCGGTGGACCTCTGCGCGACGATTGGGCGCGCTTTGTCGAACGCGACTTCATCAAGCTCAAGGACGAGGTTCTAGCTTTAAAGGAATTTTTGGTCGGAGAAACGGATTTTCTCAAATTCGCTTGCTTGCGGGCGAGGTTGAGGGATCTCGGCAGGATTAATCCGGAGAAATTGTTCGAGGAGCTACACGAGGAGCAGGCGATAAGCGAGCGCACTTGGGTGCTCCTCATGGCCCAGCCGAACACGTGGCAAAAGGCGCTCAAGGATCGCGAGGTTTCTGGAGAGCTGGCGCGCATATCGGGCTGGCTTCTCGACCTTCAGGAGGCGAGGAGGGAGCGAAGGTGTTTGGCGAGGAAGACGGCAAGGTAGTGCTCGCTGAACACGGGCGGTGGATAGCCAGCCTTCGGGACGACGCGCGGGTGCTCGAGCAGCGCCTCCGGGGCCTAGAGCGAAGGGTGGCTACGCTCGAGGCGAACCTCGCGGAGCTGACGAAGCTTTACGGCAAGCTTGACCTAGCGTTGGGGGCCCTCAGCGACGAGCTCGCTCGGTTGGGTTCACGGGTTGACGCGCTCATCGGGCTTTACAGGGGTGTAAAGTCAGGGAGGCGACGGGGATGAGCTGCGAGCGAGCGGTTATCAGGCTGGGGAATGGACGAATCTTGAGGTTTAAGTGCGAGGGTTGCGAGCACGGCGCCTCCATCGAGGAATCCGAGGTCTGCATGCGTGAGGTCGTGCGTGCACTCGCCGAGCATCCAGAGGTGAGCTCCGTGGTCCTCGCTGACATCTACGAGCGCGAGTACAGCGGCCCGTGCTTGGCTGAGCTCAAGGAGATAGCGAAAATATTTAGGGCGTGCAAGTACTGGCCCTTCGCCCACCTCGCGCCGACCGATTGTAAGCGCTGCGAGCCCGAGCGGAGGCAACAGCTCCAGAGCGCGCTCGAGACGATGCCTGGGGATCCTGCACGGGCACGCGAGGAGCTCGAGGACATCGTCCGGGAGCATCTGGCGAGGTCCAAACGGGGGGCGGAAAAGTGCAGGCGATGCCGGGCGACCTTTATCGAGCGTGCCTTGGCTCCCACACTGTCGGCGCTGGGACGCGCGAAGCTGGCTGGCGTTGGCCAAAAAGGTCGCGAGGGCTACACGAAGATCCTGCGGGCGCTCATCCGCCCGTGCTTTATGAGTTCCCGCCTCGCGCTCGAGCCACCCGCCGAAGCCGGGCTGGTCGACGCCTATCGGGTGGGGAGCAGCGAGGTTCGAATTTATCGCTTAGGGGGCGAGCTCCAACACCTCTACTTCCTGGTTCCCCCCGAGCATAGGCTCCCCCGCGAACAGGTGTTGCTCCTGCACCGTGCCCGCCAGACGCTTCTGACGCAGCGCCTGGAACTCGAGCTCGATCCGCTTCGGGCCCGGAAGCAACTCGAGCACCTCGGCGCGGACCTCATGGCCAAGCTGGTGGTCGATGAAAAGCTCAATATCGAGAAGGAAGATGTGGAGGAGCTAGCCCAACACCTAGCCAGGTTTACCGCGGGCCTGGGGGTGCTCGAAGTCCTGCTGGCAGATGCCCGGGTGCAGGATATTTACATCGACGCACCCGTTGGACGAACGCCAATCCACATGTATCATCAAGATTTCGAGGAGTGTCTCACGAACATCTATCTGACGCCCGAAGATGCCGAATCGTTGATCTCCCGTTTCCGCGCCATCAGCGGGAGGCCGTTCTCCGAGGCAGATCCGGTGCTTGACCTGAACCTCGGGGGCGTGAGGGTAGCGGCGATCGGGTACCCCCTGAGCCCGGAGGGGTTGGCGTTTGCACTGCGAAGGCACAAGCCGACTCCCTGGACTTTGCCGCAATTCATCCGAGCGAAATTTCTGACCCCCTATGCAGCTGGCTTGCTCAGCCTCCTGGTCGACTCCCAAGCCTCGCTCTTGGTGACGGGGAGCCGCGGCGCCGGGAAGACCTCGCTTTTGGCTGCCCTCATGCTTGAGCTCCTGCCCAAGTTTCGCATAATTTCATTGGAGGACACCCTCGAGTTGCCCATCGAGCAACTTCGTCAGCTTGGCTTTAAGGTGCAGGCATTGCGCGTGCAGTCGGCCGTCTCGGGCTCCGATGTGGAGCTGCGCGCGGAAGATGCGTTAAGGGCGGCACTCCGGTTGGGGGAGTCGGTGTTTGTGATCGGTGAGGTTCGAGGGCCCGAAGTCAAGACACTTTACGAGGCGATGCGCGTGGGAGCTGCGGGCAACTCGGTCATGGGCACTATCCACGGCGCCACGACACGAGATGTCTTCGAGCGCGTGGTTTACGACCTAGGCATCCCACCTAGCTCCTTCAAGGCGACGGATGCTATCGCGGTGGCAGTACCCATTCGACCACGGGGCAGCGTCGCTCGGACGCGCAGGGTGGTCCAGATAACCGAGGTCCGCAAGGGCTGGCGGGAGGACCCGATGAGCGAGGAAGGATTCGAGGACCTGATGAAATATGACCCAGAGGGTGACAAGCTCGAGCCGACGCGAGCGCTGACGGGACTGAAATCGCAGCTCATCGAGGGCATCGCCCGAAAATGGGGCACCAAGCCGAGGGAGGTCTTGAGAAATCTCGAGCTCCGGGCGGAAGTCCAAGGAGCGCTGGTCGAAATGGCTGCTAGGCTCAAAACGCCAGAGCTGCTCGAGGCTGAATTCTCGGTCCGCTCGAACCTCGTGCTCCACTCATTGCTGGAGGAGCAACTGCGGCGCAAGCGCGTCGACTACCGTGATGTCCTCAGGCACTGGCGCGAGTGGCTTACGAACTCTACGAGGAAAATTTCACAGGGGTGTGAAGTTCACAGGGGTGTGAAATTTGAAGAGGCTTAGGTGGGACGGTGTTGCAGAGAGGCTCAGCAGGGCTGCGAGGATACAGCTCTTGTACGTGCTATTGAACGCGGGGCTGAAACAGCGGGCCATCGCAAAGTTATGTGGCGTCTGCCCCGGAGCTGTTTCAAACTGGCTTTTTAGCTCATTGCATCATCCATCAAACATCGCCACCACATCGTTGTTGAAGGCGGCCTGGAGTGAAGATCCGGATGCTGTCAGGAATATCTTGAGGGACGAAGCTGGACGTTTTGCTAGCGAGCTGAGGAAGCTGGGAATCAAACTTCACAGGGGTGTGAAGTTGGGCACGATGTCAAGGGGACTTCACAGGGGTGTGAAGTTCAC
>JAGMBM010000048.1 GCA_023129675.1 Hadesarchaea archaeon
GCTTCCTGCTGGGCAGCTCGACGGCGGGCACGTCGCGCGGGGGCTTATGTGTCCGGAGCGGCATTACGGGCTCACTCGCACACTCGGCTTCTCCCTCATCCTCTTTGGCCTCTTCTTCCCCCAGCTCCCGCTCTGGATATTTGGCTTCCTCATCCTCCTGCTGTTCAGGGGCTATCACGCGGGAGCGCTCGACGATGTTTCAAAACTATCGAAGCGTCAGAAATCGCTCGCTGCGGCGACCTTCATCGTGTTCCTGCTGTGCCTGCCCATACCCTCGGGATGACCGATAGCTACATGGGTTTATCGATGTTAGGGATTCTGGTGCCGAAATGAAAGGAAAGTTTATCTCGATCGAAGGGGTTGACGGGTGTGGTAAGAGCACTCACGTCAAGTTGCTTGCGAGATGGCTTCGTTTCCACGGCCGCAGGGTGGTCATTACAGATGAGCCGACGAACGATACAATCGGAAGGGTCATCAAACGCATCTTGAGGGGAAAGCTCAAGCTCCCCATTGCTGCCGAGGCGCTGTTGTTCGCCGCAGATAGGGTGCAACACATCTCGGACGTTATCGAGCCCGCCCTCAAAGCTGGGAAGGTGGTGCTAAACGAACGGTACGTTTGCTCGTCTCTCGCATACCAGTCGGCGCGAGGATTGCCGACGAACTGGATAAGTTCGATTAACAAATGTGCGCTCAGGCCGGACTTGGGAATCCTAATCGATGTGCCCGCCGAGATCGCGTTTGCCCGAATCAAGTCATCGCGCAGGCTCGATGAATTCGAAAGAAACCTGCGGCTTCAACAACGAGTACGCCGAAATTACCTGCGTATCGCTAGACGGGAGGGATTAAAAATAGTTAATGGCACGCGCTCATGCGACGAAGTTCAAGCAGAGATAAGGAAACTAGCTAGCGCCGTGCTGTAATTTTCGGGAGCGGAAATTGTTGAAGGTGGTTTTAGACACGAATGTCTTCATCGCGGCTTATTTTAACCGAAAAAGCGCTTCGGCAAGAATCATCGACCTCTGCCTCGAGAACAAACATAAATTAATTTTCTCCCCCCGACTTCGTAAAGAATTAAGGTTGATCTTGAAGAACGTAAGGGCTGAGAGAGAGTTTCGGGAGAAGATACGAAGTCTTTTTGTGAACGCTTCAAAAGTCAAGCCGACTAAAAAAGTTTTTACGGTCAAAGAAGATCCGGAGGATAACAAATTCTTGGAATGTGCTCTTGAAGGGGAAGCGGATTACTTAATCACTTCCGATAGGCATTTACTAGAACTTGAAGAGTTCGCCCAAACAAAAATCTGTAAACCTACTCAATTTCTAAAACTACAATACACTTGATACTCACATGCTAATCTGGGCCGCAAAGGGGAGTGTTTTGAAAACATCTGCGGCCGCGCGTTCAATCTTGGCTCGATGCTCGGGCTGGGTGTAGACACGGATAATGTCGATGTAGCCCTTGAGGACGTTGATTAAACGTGAGTAGTCCGAAAGCTGCACGAGCTCCTTCTT
>JAGMBM010000049.1 GCA_023129675.1 Hadesarchaea archaeon
TCGGCTAGCTTTCGTTTCTCCGGGTCCTCGAACTCCTTTGGGTCAAGCTCGCGCAGTTTGGTCGTCACGTACGCGTCATCCATGCGCAAAAATTCGTCGACATCTTTGAAAGTCGTGAGTCCGATGAGTTCGTGGGTGTAGTCCATCGCCTTGTGGAGCAGGATTTCAGCGGCACGGACGGCATGATGGTAATAAACTGCAAGAAACATCTCGTAGCGGGCAATCATGAACGCCTCGAGTGCGTAGAGTGCTTTCAGATCTATTGCCACATCCCCATCGCAGACTTCCATCGCCTGCACGAGTCTGCTTATGTCGATGCGTCCGTATTCGACGCCTGTGAAGTAGGAGTCGCGCACGAGGAAGTCCAGTTTATCGGCATCGACTTGGCTGGCGGTTATCTGGTGTAGGTAACGTTTGCCCTTGGTCTCCTTGCCAAAGGTGAGCTTGGTTATATCCTTTGGCTCGAAGCCGCATCCCTTGAGCGCGTCCGCCAGTTCACTTTTTTCTATGACATCTTTCCCCATCTGCTCGTGGTTGAGCCCGCGGTACTTGACGAGAACCTCTTCGTAGGAATGGGAGAAGGGGCCGTGCCCGATGTCGTGTAACAGACCGGCCAAGCGCACGAGCTGCCACTCGTCGTTTGAGATTTCGATGCTGCTTCTCAAACTATCTGCTATCTGCCCTGCGACGTGCATCACGCCCAAAGCATGTGAGAAGCGGGTGTGGTCGCCCCCAGGGTAGGTGATCGAGGCGACGGAGAGTTGTCTGATGCCGCGCAGTCGCTGTACCGGCCAAGTGTCGATAACACGTTTTTCGACATCGGTCATGCCGACGTAGCCGTGGATCGGATCCCTAACGTACTTGCCGAACACAGATACCCCTCACACGTTATACGTAAAATAAAGGTATATTACCATAGTTATTAGGCATTGACAACAGGTCCTTGTGGTTGCATGAAGATCATACTCGCCTCCATCTCACCCCGCCGCCTCAAGCTGTTGAAGGGCCTTGGGTTAAAAGTAAAAGTTGTGGGAAGCAAGGTGAGGGAGTCCAAATTTAATATCTCCAATCCCCAGAAACTTGTGAAAACGCTTGCTTTGACAAAGGCCCAGGGGGTCGCGCGGAAGACGAAAAGTGGGCTGATCATAGGAGCAGACACAATCGTTGTGCATAGGGGGAAAATTCTGGGTAAGCCGAAAAGTCACAAGGAAGCCAAAGCCATGCTTAAAGAGCTGAGCGGAAAAACGCACGAGGTTTTGACCGGCCTAGCGGTCATCGATGCTTCAACAAATAAAATGATGGTTGATGTCGTAAAAACTAGGGTAAAATTCAGAAAATTGACCAAGGAGGAGATATCTAACCATGTCGCCACGGCCAAGCCGCTCGATAAGGCTGGAGCCTATGCAATACAAGGAAAAGCAGGGCTATTCGTCGAAAGAATTGATGGGTGCTACTTTAATGTGGTGGGCCTCCCTCTTGCAAGGTTGGCGGAAATTCTGAAAGAATTCAATGTAACCCTTATTTAGGATGATGGCTCTTTGAACCTTTCACAGGGGCAAAGGGGGTTGCACGGCGCTCCAACACTCTGTGGTAAGTCTTGAGCAGTTTTTTGATTAAAGACGCCCAATTAAATCTCCTGACCTTCTCCTTGCCCTTTGCCCCAACGCGCTCTATTATATGGGGGTGATCGAAGAGATAGTTTATCCCCCGCGCTATTGATTTTGGGCGAGGGCGAACTTTGACTCCGTTCACCAAATTTTTAATGTTTTCCCCAAGACCGCCTACATCCGTCGCTACGACCGGCCTCCCCGTTGCCCATGCCTCAAGTAACACTATGCCAAAGGGCTCGTTCCTGCTCGGGATGCAGACGATATCGCATGTATTCAGGAGGTCTACATATCGCCCGTAAGGGATCCACCCCAAAAACCTCACAGCACCCCCAACACCAAGCTTTCGGACCCTGCGCCTGAGAAAACTCTTCATCGTTCCCTTCCCTGCGAG
>JAGMBM010000005.1 GCA_023129675.1 Hadesarchaea archaeon
AACGCCGTAGGGAGTGCTCTTACCCCGACCTTCACGTGGACCGAGCCCGAGGCAGGCGTGACCTATGACATTCAGATCGACAACGAGACCAGCTTCACCTCCCCCTACGTGCACGAAAAAACAGGCTTGACGGAGAACTCTTACAACTACACTTTCTCGGTGGATGGTAATTATTATTGGTGGGTTCGAGCGCGCGATAACGCCGGCAACTACGGTGAATGGGCGGATAACTTCAAGCTCACGATCGAAACTATTAGCAGGGGAGTCGGATTATCGATTTCACCCCCCGATAACAGCGGGCCGCCCGGGGGGAACGTCACCTTCACCGTCACGGTCACAAACGTGGGTGACGTCGAGGACACGTACACCCTGAGCGCTACGAGCGGGGAGGGTTGGTCCGTGAGCATCGAGCCGACCTTACTCACGATCGCTGCAGGCGCTTCGGACAACGCCACGCTGAGCGTCGTGGTGCCGCCTGATGCCAGTGATGACGACTCAGACATAATAGGGATCAAGGCCCTGTCGACCGGGGACCCGGAGGTAGACGATTTCGAAGACGCATACGTGCAGGTCACGGTCCAAAGAGGGGTCAACGTATTGATCTCGGATCCCAAGAACAGCGGCCCGCCCGGGGAGAACGTCACCTTCACTGTCACGGTCATAAACACCGGCAACGTTGTGGACAGCTATGACCTGATGGTGAAGGACAGCACCGGCTGGGGGCCGACGCTCTCGGAGAACTTGCTTGAGGACGTTCAGCCTGATGAGAACAAGACAGCGACGCTGAGCGTCACCATACCCGAGAATGTGTCTGCAGACGCGGAGGACAAGATAACCGTCACCGCGACCTCGACGAAGGACACGGAAGTAAGCGCGAGCGCCAGCTGCATCGCGACCGTTACTGTCGTGAGGGGCGTGGAGGTTTCTATATCCCCCGAGAACCAGAAAGGACCACCAAAAGGCAAACTCGAATACACGATCACGATCGTAAACAAGGGGAACATCGAGGACAACTACTCCCTAACGGTGAGCGATAACGAGAACTGGGGCCCAACGATTTCGCCGACCTCGCTAACCATCCCGTCAAACGACAGCAGGACGGCGAAGTTAAATGTTACCATACCTGAGGACGCGGAAAACGGCACCAAGGACAACGTGACCGTCACCGCCACCTCGCATGGAGATAACACGGTGAAGGACAACGCCAGCTGCACAGCACAAGCGTTCATCGTTAGGGGGGTCGGAGTCTCGATCGATCCGAGCCACAGTAGCGACGTGCCCGGGGCGACGCTGAGCTATACCGTCACCGTCACCAACACGGGCAATGTCGCAGATAGCTACGACTTGACCATAAGCGACGACGCTGTCCCAAGCTGGAACCCCACGGTTTCTCGGACTTCTCTAACCATCGCTGCCGGGGGAAGCGACACAGCAACGCTGAGCGTCACCATACCCAGCGACGCAGAGCACGACGAGAGGGACGACATACAAGTCGTCGCCGCCTCGATGGAGGTGAGCGCGTCCGCGAGTTGCGAGGCGGAAGCTTCGATCCTCAGGAGGGTCGAGGTATCCATCTCGCCTGGTTCCGGGAGCGGCGAGCCTGGGACTTCGCTCACCTATAGCGTCACGGTCCGGAATACCGGCCTGATGGACGATACGTACACCCTAAGGGCTGTGGGCAAGGAAGGTTGGTCCGTGAGCATCGAGCCGGACTCGCTCACAATCGCTGCGGGCGCCTCGGACAACGCTACGCTGAGGGTCGTGATTTCGCCCGATGCCCCTGTGGGCGACTCGATGACGACCTACGTGAACGTGCAGTCTGGGGAGGATTCCACGGTGATAAGCACGGATACCTGCAGGACGGTCGTCACGGGTGTGCCGGAAGGGCCTGAGTTGGAGCTTCCCGTTCCGCTCGCGATCTCGGTGGTCCTGATAGGCGCGGCAATAATCGTACCGGCCTACCTGCTGCGCGGGCGGCGCAAAAAGGCGGCACGACGGAGGGTACTCAGCTTTAGCGCATGAGGTGATATTATAATAGGGGGTAATGAATGGGGACCGAGCGTTTAGGTAGCGGATTACTGTCAATATTGCTGTTAGCGTCATTAATTATATCCCTGTTGGTTCCAATTGCATTGACCTCAGTCGGCACGGTAGAGGCGGCGACAAATCACGTGGTCATAAGTGAGGTCTTCTACGACGAATCGGGCACGGATACCAACGAGTTCGTCGAGCTATATAACCCGACCCTTAGCAGCGTTGATATCGGCGGCTGGAAGCTCAAGCATTACAATCAGACTGGCTCACTCCAGTGG
>JAGMBM010000050.1 GCA_023129675.1 Hadesarchaea archaeon
TTCGCTCGATGAGTACGCCAAAAAGAGAAAGGAGCTCAGGGGCGCCCTCGAGAAGTGGGGCTACACTAAGCCCAAATAAAGCCTCGTGCGATAATCTCTGTGGGGCCGTGGGGTAGCTTGGTCTAGCCTCCCAGCTTCGCGCGAGCGCTGGAATGGGGTGCTGGTGACTCGGATTCAAATTCCGGCGGCCCCACCACTCAACTTTCCATAAAATAAGAATTTGAGCATTTTTTTGTCACATTTTTAGCCTAATCGGTTTCTCGGATGATTTTCCCTTAGTCAGGATGAAGTGGAAGAGGATTTGTAAATTACCGAACCTTGCCTAAAATGAGGGCCCCAACACCCATCTTTTCCGTTCTGCCCGTCTTGCATATGCAACGAGTATCGATGGCAGGACAAATAGTGCGGCGAGCATGCAGAGTAGGATTACCAATGCCATTATGCCGCCGAATATCCCTAACATCGGCATCCCTGAGAGCATTATTATACCGAAAGCACCGCAAGTGCTCGCAGCCGCCACCAATATCGCCCTCCCAACGTGAAATACCGATGTACCCACAGACTCTTCGGGTTTGCGTAGGCGGTCTTTCCACTCTTCCATATATCGATGGGTGATGTGGATCGAAAAGTCGATGCCGATTCCGATGAGGAGCGCTGAGATCAATACCGTCATTATGTTTAGGGGGATGCCAAATACATAAAGCGCGCCGAATTCCCAAATTAATGCGAGGGTAACGGGAATCATGGTAATAAGGCCAAGTACCGGGCTTCTGAAGATGAAGCATAAAACCAAGGCACATAGGACAAATGCTATTAGGGTTGTCGTTATGGCGCTTTCTGATATTTTACCCAGCAGGTCAGCGGCAATTGCCGGCATACCCCCAACTGCAAATTCTGCTTGGGTGTTTGGGGCTACTTGATCGACATTGGTCCTGACTATGTCCGCCATTAATTTCAAATCGGCATCCGTCTCAGCGCTCCCCATAAACATTATTGTGGCCGCCCCATTGTCGGAGGTTATTAAAACATCGGTTCTCTCAGGCATTTGCTGGCGGAGAATTCCGAGAATCGCTTTTGCGTTTTCTGAGTTCTTCGGCAGGGACCCGTTATTTGTTGCCAGTATCAAGTCGGCAATGCTGTAGGAACTCGTTATATTGGTGTTTCTAGTATCGGAGAGTGTTTGCTGTTCAAGCTGGATCATTGCTCCGAGGGTAGCTGGGTCAGTTATGTCACCTTCCACGAGGACCATAACGGCACTTGAAGGATCCTGTCCGCCGAAGTATTCTTCGATCTCATTACTGGTCTCAACTGATTCAACACCCGCAGGCATGAACTCTTCAAACGATATGGCAGTGGTTGTCTGAGTTGCAAGCAGTATGGCAATAACGGTGATTATCCCCGCAGTTATTGCCACCTTTCCCGAGTGATGTACAGCCCCCATCGCTATTTTTATTAATCCTCGGTCAATGGCCGACTTGGCTTTTTTTGATGTCCCATACCCTGGCACTTTGGTGGCTCTTTCTGTGCCTTTCTTCCTGTCACGAATGACCCAAAATGCTGGCAACAAAGTCACGACAAAGACAAAGCTGAGGAATATCCCCAACATGGAAAGGAAACCAAAATCGCGTAGAGGAGGAAGATCCGAAGTCAACCACGAGCCAAAACCTATCATCGTCGTCGCAGCTGTGAGGAATACTGCGGTGCCCGTGGTTTTGATGCTTGAAACCGCAGACTTGCCCGCATCATAGCCCTTGGATCTTTCCTCTTTGTAACGATAGACCATATGGATAGCGTAATCAATAGTTATACCCAGCAGAAGGGGCAAGATCGCGACGGCCACGGTAGAGAACGAAATGCCAAAATGGCCCATTATGCCCATTACCCAAACCATCGCCAATCCAATGACCACAAATGGTGACACAACATCACTGGCGTGGCGAAAAGCTAGAGCAAGAACGACGATAATAAAGATCACCGCTGCTAGCAACAAAATATAGCTTTCTCCACCAACCATTTTTTGCATGTCTCTGGAAATGGAGTACTGACCCGTGATCGAAGCGTCAAAAGCACCGCTTTGGGAAGCATAACTTTTCACAAAATCTTCAAAATATCCGGTTTTTTCACTTGCTTCACTTTGTTTTAGATTTGAATTCACTCTTACACTTAATAGACAGATTTTTTGGTCAAGGGTTATCGATTTATTTTCTACCATGTTTTTGATTTGGGGTTGCGCTAGGAGAGATTGTATGGTGAGCTCAAGTTGGTTATCCGGCAATAACTGGCTGTCCACCATTATGTATGGAAGCAGAAAATCCAAATAGCTCTCGACCTCCATGATATAGTTTTCCAATGTAGGTTCTGTGACAAGTTTTTGCTGCAGGTCGAGCAACGATCTTACAACGTTTGCGTTCGTCACTCTTTGGGATTTGATTAAAATAAACTCGTACTGCATCCCGCCGAACTTATTTTCGATCTCCAGCGTGGCTTCGATAGATGGATATCCCTTGGGCAGGAATGTCCTCATCTCGGTTTCCGTGGTAATCTTTGGAATCCCGGTAAGCATCAAGACCGTGATGAGGGCTATTACACCTATCACAACAAACGGGCGTTTTTCACATGCTCTCGCTATTTTATCCATCATTGAGATATCCCCATGCTACCGCAGTCAAATCTCCGAACTTTCGTTTAGGGCTCGCAGGATAGATCATGCTCGAGTTTCAGCTATCTTTTAATTTTTCCGACTAATTGCTTCTGCAAGCTTTCGAACTCTTTCTGCAAACGTAACAGCCCTTCCGGTTTCATTACCCCAAATCCTTCCCGTCCTGACTTGCCGATGAATATCAACGTGTCGCCGGGCTTAATATT
>JAGMBM010000051.1 GCA_023129675.1 Hadesarchaea archaeon
CAGCCCTACCGACCAGCTTTACCAACAGATCGCTTCAAGTACGGAAGCAGGCCCCCAGCGCGGAGTATGGTAAGGATGAAATCTGGTAACGGTTCAACCTTAAAAGTTCCACCCGTGCTTAAATTATGCACCTTGCCCCCCAGCATGTCGACCCTGACCTTGTCACCGGTTTTGAACCCCCTTCGCACGCCGGCGCAGGTCAACACCGGCAGACCTCGGTTGATGGCATTGCGGTAAAATATTCGGGCAAATGACTTGGCCACGATTGCTGAAATGCCTGCAGTCTTCAGGGCAAGGGGCGCTCGCTCGCGGCTGGAACCGCACCCAAAATTGCGCCCCGCGATTATTACGTCTCCCTTGCGGACCTTGGACGCGAACTTCGGGTCTGCCGCTTCCATAACATGTTTAGCTAGTTCGTGCGGGTCGAGCTTTACCAGATAGCGCCCCGCGATGATTTGATCCGTATCAACATTATCCCCAAAAACCCAAGCGCAGGTCATCACAAGTCCCTCGGGTCAGTTATCTTTCCTTTTAGTGCGGATGCGGCAACCGTCGTGGGGGATGCCAAGTAAATTTTCCCCTTGGGGCTCCCCATGCGGCCCCTGAAATTACGGTTCGACGCTGAAATACAAACCTCACCAGGGGCGAGGATGCCAACGTGCCCCCCCATACAAGCCGCGCAAGAAGGAGCCTCAACGAGTGCACCCGCTCTAGCAAAAATGGCGAGGATGCCACGCTCGAGGGCCTTTAGGTATACTTCTCTCGAGGCCGGCACGACCAACATTCTTACCCTCTTGGAAATTTTTCTTCCATTTACAATCTTGGCTGCCTCCACCAAATCCTCAAATCTGCCGTTTGTACAACTGCCGAGAAATGCTTGATCGATCTCTATGCCTTCAACTTCACTCACCGGCCCCACGTTATCAACGCTGTATGGACGCGCCACCTGCGGCTCGAGCTTTTTCACATCGAATGAGCGCTCCTCAACGTATGCGGCATCCCGATCGGTGTATACGGGTTTGTAAGATCCTCTCGCTCTACCCCTGAGATATCTTGTTGTCAGACCATCGGGAGGTACTATTGCAGCTTTTGCCCCCATCTCAACCCCCATGTTGCACATCGTCATCCTTCCCGCCATGTTTATGTTACGCATGCCCGCCCCAACGAATTCGACCGAGCGATAGGTCTCGCCATCCGCCCCGACTTCACCAATTATCTTCAATATTAGATCCTTTGACATGACGCGTTTCGGCAGCCTGCCTTCAATTGTCATCCTAACGCTTTCGGGCACGCGAAACCAAAGCTCCCCCCTAGTGAAGACCGCAACCATGTCGGTAGAGCCTATGCCGGTAGCGAAGCACCCGAATGCGCCGTAGGTGGTGGTGTGGGAATCTGTGCCCACGATAAGGCGTCCCGGCAGCGCAAAGCCCTTTTCGGGTAAAACCGCGTGGCAGATACCTTCGAAGACATCGTAAAAATCAGGAATTTTTTGCTCGATCGCAAACTCGCGGAGCATGACGTGATTCAGTGCCGCATCGATCGAGTTCGCTGGGACCTGATGGTCGAACACGACGACGATCTTGCTAGGGTCCCAGACCTTCTTGGTACCAAGCTCCCGTAAGCCTTCCACGACCATCGGGCCTTCGATATCGTGGGTCATCGCCACATCTATCGACCCTTCAACAATTTCCCCCGGGCTAACCTGTTTACGGCCTGAAGCCCGGGCTAGGATTTTCTCAGCTATGGTCATGCCCACCGTATCACCTGCGGATAGCGCCCTCAGCTGCAGAACTCACAATACGTTGATAAAGTTCCAAGTAACCTTTCTTGGCGCGGGGCTCAGGCGGCTTGAAGTGAGCCAGCCTTTCCTTGAGCTCCGGGCCGGGCACGAGCAGCTCGAGCCTGCGCCGCCTGATGTCGAGCAAAATTTTATCATCCTCATGCACCATGGCTATCGGCCCGCCCTCGGCTGCCTCCGGTGAAACGTGGCCGATGCAGGCGCCGCGCGTTCCCCCTGAGAAACGCCCGTCCGTCACGAGTGCAACCGACTCGAGCAAGCCCATCCCGGCTATGGCGGCGGTCGGGGCGAGCATCTCCCGCATGCCCGGACCACCCTTCGGCCCTTCGTATCGAATCACGAC
>JAGMBM010000052.1 GCA_023129675.1 Hadesarchaea archaeon
CCATGTGCCCTCACCATCGCGGGCTCGGACTCAGGCGGTGGAGCGGGAATTCAAGCTGACATTAAAACTTTCTCTGCCTTGGGCGTCCATGGGCTCTGCGTCGTGACCGCAGTTACCGCGCAGAACACGCGGGGCGTCGATGCAACCTTCGAGTTGCCGCCGGAGTTCGTGACCCGACAGCTCGACACCCTGATGCGCGACTTCGAGGTCAAGTGGGCGAAGACGGGAATGCTGAGCAATGCGGGCATCATTCGGGCCGTGGAGGCCGGGACCAAGCGACATAAGCTTCGCCTCGTGGTCGACCCGGTGATGGTCGCTGCCACCGGTGCGCCGCTCATGCGCGAGGACGCTCTCGAGGCACTCACCAAATTACTTGCATGCACAGAGCTCGTCACTCCGAACATGCCGGAAGCCGAGAGGCTTGCGGGGTTCAAAATTAGGTCGAAAGCCGACATGCGGAGGGCCGCCCGGGCGATCTCCAAGCTGGGCCCCCGAGCCGTCCTCGTCAAGGGGGGACACCTCAAGGGGCGAGATGTCGTCGATATGCTCTACGCGGTTGGAAAATTTAAGGAGTTTAAAAGCCCTCGAGTCATCAGCCAGCCGACGCATGGCACGGGTTGCTCGTTCGCATCCGCGATAACGGCGGAGCTCGCAAAGGGGGCCGGTTTGCACGAGGCGATCTCCAATGCGAAAGAATTCATCGAGGGCGCGATCGAGGGCAGGTTAAGGGTCGGAAAGGGTGTCATGCCAGTCAACCAGATGGCGGCGCTATTCTTGAGCGTGGAAAAGGGACGCACGCTCGAGGAGGTATGGCTGGCCGCTCAGCTCCTCACAGAAGATTCAGAGTTCGTCAAGCTCCTGCCCGAGGTTGGCTCGAACATCGTGATGGCCCTGCCCGGTGGGGAGAAAACCTCGGACGTGGTTGGACTCTCCGGCAGGATAGTGAGAGTTGGTGACCGTGCGCGCCTGACGGGCTTTCCCAAGCTTGGCGGCTCCGAGCACGTCGCGAACCTCGTGCTAACCGCGATGCGCCACAATCACAGGATTAGGGCTGGGCTGAACATCCGCTTTTCCAGGAAGATCTTACATGCGTGTAAAAAGCTCGGGCTAAGCGTGAGCGGGTTCGATCGGAGCAGGGAACCCCGTGGTGTCAAGACGATGGCGTGGGGAACCGAACGAGCAATCAAGAAAGCTGGAAAAGTGCCTCGAGTAATTTTTGACCGAGGCGCCCCGGGGAAGGAAGCCATGATAAGGCTACTGGGAAGCTCACCTACCGCAGTGGCAAAGCTCGCGCTGCGCGTAGCGAGGAGTGTCGATTAGGCGAGGAAAGCCTTTTTAGATGGGCCGATAAAGCCAAGCGAGCGGAGGAATCGAATGGGGCGAGTAAGGTCAACGTACATCAAGCGCGCTGCGCGAAAGTTACTCGAGCGTTACCCCGATAAATTCTCGACTGACTTCAAAAAAAATTGCCTTGTGCTTGACGAGCTCGTGACCCTGAACAGCAAGTCCCTCCGCAACCGGATAGCAGGGTATTTAAGCACTTTGCTAAAACAGAAAAAAGAGGTGTGAGCGTGCCCCCAGTCGTCGACAACCATAAGTGCAAGGGTGCAGCTGCCTGCGTCGAGGTCTGCCCGACGAATGTATTCGACATGGTTAAGGGGAAAGCCGTGGTCGCGCGCCCGGACGACTGCATCGAGTGCCGAGCCTGCGAGGCTGCCTGCCCCAACGCCGCGATAAGCTTCCCATAAATTTCACTTGTTATTG
>JAGMBM010000053.1 GCA_023129675.1 Hadesarchaea archaeon
GAGGGTGGGGAGATCCTGCTCGCGATCGACGCTCCTGATGTGAAAGTGAATCGAGTCATCGAACTTTTCGAACAAAATGGAATCGAGACCAAGGAACTCAAACGTGCAATTCAGCTCGATGAGGAAAAATGTTTCGACTGCGGTGCGTGCATCTCGCTCTGTCCCACCGGGGCGCTCCGGTTGACCGATGATTATTCGATCGAGCTCGACGAGGACAAGTGTATTTACTGCGAGATCTGTGTGCCTTCTTGTCCGGTGAGGGCGCTCAAGGTGTCGAAGTTTTAGGTGATCTAAATGTACAACCGCTCTTGGTCCTTCAAGGAAACGAACCTCGTTGTCAAGTGCGACGATAAGCGGGCAATAGATGTCGCGATCGATGCCAGCTTGCGGGCTAGACGTGAAATCGAGAGGTTCATCATCGTGCGCCCGGAGTTCAGGTGGTCCCTCGAGCCCCTGAGGCTCAAAGGGGAGTACCCGAGGGTCATAGAACTCATGTTAAGGGCCGCTGAGGTCGCTGATGTGGGACCGTTCGCAGCGGTGGCCGGATCGATTTCGCAGATTGCAGCTGAGGTAGCGCGCGAGGCCGGTGCCAAAAATGTGCTGGTGGAAAATGGTGGCGACATAGCGATAATTGGTGACAGGGAATTTCGTGTTGGAATTTATGCGGGAGGAGCGGGGACCTCGGGAAAAATAGGATTCCTCGTCCGGAGGGAGGACCTGCCGGTAGGCATTTGCACGAGCTCAGGCACGGTGGGTCACTCGGTGAGCCTTGGGCAAGCGGATGCAGTCGTCGCGGTAGCTAACGAAGCATCTGTGGCTGATGCTGCCGCAACCTCCATAGCAAACGCCGTAAGGGGGGCAGATATTGAGTCATCGATCGAGCGAGGTTTGGACTGGGGCCACGATATCCCAGAAATTCGGGGTTGTCTGATCGTGAGGGGAGGCCACATCGGCACTTCGGGTAAGCTGCTGGAGCTGATTCGGGTGTCGCCGAAAGCGGAGGAGATTTTAATCGTTTCAAAAAAATATCAAAGCTATGGGCTGGAGCTGGCACCCATTTTATAGAAGAATCCCTAAGGGTGAGAGGGGAAACTGATGGCAATTACCGTGAAGTTCTTCGCGAACTTCCGCGAGGTGACGGGAAAAGGGCAGGAAAGGGTTGAGGGGACAAAAAACGTTGCTTCCCTGTTGGACGAGCTCGTTCGCAGGTTTGGAGAGATGTTAGCCAAACAACTTTACTCGCCGGGCACGCGGAAACTCCGCGGAACGGTGAATATTTTGGTGAACGGTAAGGCGATACGTCTCCTACAAGAGCTGAACACTCCACTAAAAGACGAAGACGTGGTGGCGATCTTCCCACCCGTAGCTGGGGGCAAGCTCACGCCCGACGAGCTCAAGCGCTACAGCCGTCAAATAATCATCCCGGGTCTCGGCAAGCGGGGACAACTCAAGCTGAAGCGGGCCCACGTATTCGTCGCTGGATTGGGGGGACTGGGTAGCCCATCTTCGATTTATCTCGTCGTCGCGGGGGTCGGGCACCTAACAATCATCGATGAGCAGCAAGTCGACCTAACAAATCTCAACCGCCAAGTGTTGCACTGGGAACTCGACGTAGGGCGGTCGAAGGCGGGGTCAGCGGTCGAAAAGTTGTTCGCGATGAATCCCAACGTTAAGGTGGACAGCAAGCTCAAGCGGATAACCCCCGAGAACGTAAACAAACTTATCAAGGGGGCGGATGTCGTCGTCGATGGTATGGACAACTATCCCATGCGCTACCTGCTTAACGAGGCCTGCGTGCACAACCACACCCCCTTCGTTCATGGTGCCGTTGAGGGGCTCATTGGTCAAATGATGACTATTTTACCGGGCGAGGGCCCATGCCTAAAATGCGCCGTGCCCCAAGAGCCCCCAAAGAAACCCATCTTTCCCGTGCTGGGGGCCACGCCTGGAGTCATCGGCTGCCTGCAGGCGATGGAGGCGATCAAGCTCATCACGGGAGTGGGCGAGCCACTCGTCGGGCGAATGCTGATATTTAATGGAAGAAACATGACGTTTGGTGAAATCAAGGTCAAACGGGACCCAAGTTGCCCGGTCTGTAGCAAGTTCAGCAAGTAGGTGACACATGCCCAAAATACCGAAAGAAAGGCTTGAGAAATACCTCAACCTCCAGCGCGAATTCAAGGAAGAGCGATACATTAATCTCAACCCCATCCAGCGCGGAGGTGTGTTAACCGATGCGGCGCGGGAAGCCCTACTTGAGTTTGGTGACGGGTACTCAACCTGTGACTGGTGCCCACCAAAGACCCCTAGGCTGGACGCGATCAAACGTCCCCCCATAGGCCAGTTCATGCAGGACCTCGCAGAATTCCTTGGTATGGATGTCGCCCGGGTGGTGACGCGCTGCAGGGAGGCACAATTCATAGCATTCGCGACGCTCGGGGTACCCGGCGACTACGTGGTTGTCGATGGCTTGGCCCACTATTCGGCCTACGTGGCTGCGGAACTCGCTAGACTCAGGGTTAAGGAGGTCCCCCACAGTGGCCACCCGGAGTTTAAACTCGACTTGAATTCTTACGCTGAAAAGATAGAGGAGGTCAAGCGGGAGACCGGGAAGCTCCCCGCTGTGGTGTTGCTCACTCACGTCGATTACCACTACGGAAACCTGAACGATGCCGCGGTAGTGGGGAAGATATGTAAAAAATATGGGGTACCTTTCCTGCTGAACGCGGCTTACACGGCTGGCGTCATGCCTATCGATGGAAAAAAGCTTGGCGCGGACATCCTTGTCTCGAGCGGGCACAAGTCATGGGCGGCGAGTGCACCAACCGGCATCTTGGCACTCGATGAGGAGTTGGTCGACCGAGTGCTGGCGAGGTCGAAGATGGTGGGCGACTGGAGCAAGCATGAGTTTGGAGTCAAAGAGTACGCTCTGCTGGGCTGCACGGTCATGGGTGGCCCGCTTATCTCGCTGATGGCTTCCTTCCCTCACGTGGTTGATCGGGTAGAGCATTGGGATGAAGAGGTGGAAAAAGCTAGGTATCTCATCGAGCAGCTCGAGCGGATCGAGGGGACACGACAGCTGGGGGTCAAGCCCAAACAACACACCCTTACCCACATCGAGTCGGAGGGGTTCTACAAAGCGTCACAGGCCCACAAGCGTCGCGGGTTCTTCTTGTACGACGAGCTCAAGCGCAGAAACATCGTTGGGATCCAGCCTGGGCTGACAAAGCACTTTAAGCTCAACACTTATGGGCTGACCAAAGCAAAGGTGGAGCACGTTGCGAAGGCGTTTCTAGAAATAGCTAAGGATCAAGGCCTAGCCATCGGGTAAACTTCACGTAGCAACGATCTCGAGCTCTTCGATCCCGCCATCCTCAAGTATGTACGCTCTTCGCTCGACGACTCGCTCCCTCGCCGCACTGACGATCAGCCAAGCGACCCCCGGCCACAGCTTCATTATTTCCGAGTCACGAGAGCTCACGTAGGCCGCGATGTTCGGGTGGGAGTGGTAAATGCCGACCAGCTCTAGCCCGCTTTTCTCAGCCCGCTTTATCGCCTTAAACACTAGCTCCGCGTCGACCTCGAATGCGACGGGAGAGCCGAGCACGTTCTCAGCCTCGACGACCTCCTCAACCTCGATGACGTTTTTCTCGAACTTGCCGAGGAGTAACCCACAACACTCGCGGGGAAAATTTTTCAGCGCGTGCCCATCAATTGCCCTTAAACCATCGCGTTTGAGCTTGAGATTCATCCAAGACCCTAACGTTGCTTGCCTTAACGTTTCGCCAAAATTTTGACCGCTTCGATCGCGACGTCAATTGCTTTATCGATGCCCGCATGCGAGTCGACGATTTTTCCGATAGGGCCTATGATTGCTAGTACTCCGCCGCCTCGCCAGCCGTTGATGCCGCAGAGCGTGTAGATCGTGGAGCATTCCATCTCCGTCGCCAGCACCCGCGCCCGCTGCCAAACCTTCCATCGCTGAGCTGACTCCTCCGCAAGCGGTGCCCGCTCGGGTTCCTCCGAGTAAAAGGAATCTTTGGAGACTGATAGGCCTACATGGTGTTTGACCCTCAAGCGACTCCCCGCCTCGATGAGTGCATTCGTCACCTCGAGGTTTGCAACCGCGGGATAACCCAGCGGCACGTACTGGGGTGAGGTCCCCTCCTCCCGCACGGCTGCATTCGCTATCACCAGCTCGCCAGTTTTGACTCTGGGGCTCACCGCGCCCGCCGTGCCAACGCGAATGAAAGTGTCGGCTCCGCACTTTGCTAGCTCCTCAACTGCTATCGCCGCCGAAGGACAGCCTATGCCGGTCGAGGTAACGCTGATCGGCGTTCCTCCAACCTTACCCGTGAAGGTTCGAAACTCGCGATTGAATGCTATCTCCTTAGCTTCGTCAAAACGTTTTGCCATTAACTCAGCCCGAGCTGGGTCGCCCGGTAACAACACGTAGCGCGCCACCTCACCGGGTTTGACGCGGATGTGGTACTCTATTTTTCCAGGGATGTATTCTCGTGCCATCG
>JAGMBM010000054.1 GCA_023129675.1 Hadesarchaea archaeon
GGGGGGGCAATGGAGAAAAACGGTTTGGCGATGGCGAACGTTCGCCACTATGTAATCTACACTTTAAGGGCAAGGCCCCCGAAGCCTCTACCGCTTGCGCGAGCGTCTGGAGCCAGATGGCGCGGCCGAGTGGATTCAATACAGCGTTGCTAGGACCAATATACCAGATGTCCCCTGCAGATAGCCAACTTCTGCTTGGAGCGCGGGGCTGAAGTAGAACTAGCCAAAGGAATCAGGTACCGCGTTCTATGATGGCGAACGTTCGCCACTGGTTTGAGAAGTAGTAACATCTAGGGCCACGAAAATCGATTCGTGAGCTAAATACATACATTTCGTCCAAACTTTATCTCCTTAAATACCTCAGCAAGCGCTCTTGCCCAAGCTCGCGCAGCCTTTGCCTAACGAGTCCCCTCAGCTTCGAGATACCCTCGCCGGTTTTAGCCGAGGTCTGGGAAATGATATCAAGCCATTGCCGCCAGGGTGCCGACAGCCCGAGCTTCTCGCACACGTCGTCGAGCACCCCATCGCGCTCCTCGGGGTAGATAAGGTCGATCTTGTTCGCGACGACGATTGGCCGGAGCTCGAGTTCCCGCAAAAATTGAAACATCTCAACGTCGACGGGCACCTGACCTCGCCGCTCCCAACGCTCGACGATCTCGCTGAAGGCACGAACATCTATCACCTGCAGCGCGAATATGATTCTTTTCCGATTTCGCTCGAGATAGCGCACGATGCCGGTCTTTATCTGCTCCTGTCGCTCACGGCTAACCCCTGCCATGAAGCCGAATCCGGGCATGTCGACCACGTCGAGTTCGCCGCAGCGGTAGCGATAGGGCCTACGCGTGACCCCGGGCCGCTTGCCTATGCGGACGCGTTTTCCGGTAAGCTGTCGAATCACGCTCGACTTTCCCACGTTCGAGCGGCCGACGAACACGAGCTCCATTCGCCCCCCAACAACCACTGTGAGGCTGCTAGACTAAAGCTTGGCTTAGTTTAAACTTGTGCACCAGCTGTGGGGTCCTTGGTGAAAAATTCACAGGGGTGTGAACTTCCCGCGAAAGGATTAAAGAATGCTGCGGCTACAATCGTTAGGCGATGCCATGACTGATATCGTGCTAACTCACGGCACGGTGGTGACGATGAACGAGCGGCGGGAAATCATACGTGACGGCGCTGTGGCGATCGATGGCAACCGCATCTCCGCTGTGGGCAAAACGACCGAGATTAAGGCGAGCCATCGTGCCGACATCGAACTCGACTGCGACAACAAGCTCATCCTGCCCGGGCTGGTTGACTGCCACGTGCACCTCGCGCAGGCCCTGATCCGCGGGTGTGCAGATGACCTCTCGCTTGTTCCTTGGCTCAGCGAGCGTGTCCTCCCCTTACAGGGCTCCTACTCTCCACGCGAGGGCGAGCTCAGCGCCAAGCTCTGCTGTATCGAGATGATCAAATCCGGCACAACGACATTTGTGGAGAGCCTTCTACACTGGAAATATGGATTCAACGAAATTGCGAAGGTCGTCGATGCTACGGGCATCCGCGGCGTCCTCTCGAAATCCATGATGAACCTCCGCGGCTACGCCGACCAGCCCGACGCAATCCCTGAAGGTATGGCCGAGGACGGCGAGACGACCATGCGCCAGGCGCTCGAGATGATAAAAAAGTGGCATGGTAAAGCTGACAACCGAATTCACGTCTGGTTTGGTGCACGAACCCCTGGGGGATGCACCATCGACTTCTACCGCGAGATTGCTGAGCAGGCGCGCAAACACCGGACCGGCATCACCATTCACTTGGGCGAAGTAAAGCAAGACATCGATTACATGCGGAAGGAATTCAAAATGACCCCGATGGAGTTCATGCGGCACTGCGGCGTGGTCGGCCCCCATGTGATTTACGCCCATGGGGTCTGGATCCCGCAAAAGGATTTCAAGATCCTGAGCGAGACTAATAGCACCGTCTGCCACTGCCCCGCGAGCAACCTGAAGCTGGCCTCGGGATTCGCCCCCGTCCCCGAGATGCTACACGCAGGGGTCAACGTGGGTTTGGGTTGTGATGGAGGGCCGAGCAACAATTGCTATGATATGATCCGGGAGATGAAGCTGGCTGCCATCGTTCACAAGGCGCGCCTGCTCGACCCGGAAGTGCTCCCGGCTGAACATGTGCTCGAGATGGCCACCCTGAACGGGGCGCGTGCAACCCTCTGGGGAAAGGAGCTCGGCTCGCTGGAATCCGGGAAGCTCGCGGACCTCATCGTTGTGGACCAGCGCAACCCTCACCTCGTGCCCGTGCGCAACCCGGTTTCGAACTTGGTCTACACGGCGAACGGCTCAGACGTCGACACCGTAATCATCGATGGCAAAATCGTGATGCGGGGGCGGAAGGTCAAGACGATCGACGAGACCGAGATCGTGGAGCGAGCGCAAGAGGTCGGGCTCGAGGTGGATAAGCGCCTGGGTCTTGAAACGGGGCCGAGCTGGCCGGTGAAGTGAGTGACGCTGAAGAGCTTCTTCAAGCCATCTAGCGTCGCAGTCGTGGGTGCCTCGCGTGAGCCGGGGAAACTTGGGCACGAGGTTCTTCGAAATATCATCGAAGCAGGGTTCCGGGGTAAGCTCTATCCCATCAACCCGAAGGCGGACGAGGTGCTGGGACTCAAGTGCTACCCATCTGTAAAAGATGTACCCGATGAGGTCGAGCTCGCCGTCATCATCGTGCCCGCACGCTTCGTGTCCTCGGTGGTGGCCGACTGCGGGGCAAAGGGGGTTAAAGCCGTGATCGTGATCTCGGGTGGCTTTGGAGAGGTTGGACCGGCCGGAGTCGAGCTCGAACGACAACTTGTGGAGACAGCAAAAAAGGCAAACCTGCGCGTCCTTGGGCCCAACTGCCAGGGGATCAATAGCACTTCAGTCGGGCTTTGTGCCAGCTGGCCGTTGGTGAGGGCAAAGGGGCCCATCTCAGTCATCTCTCAGAGCGGCACCATCCTGGCCGCGATCGCTTGCTGGGCCGAGGAAGAGGGGGTCGGCGTCAACAAACTCGTGGCACTCGGAAACAAGTGCGATGTTGATGAAACGGAGCTGTTGGGATATCTAGCCACCGATGAGGGGACGAAGGTCGTTGCACTTTATATCGAGGGGGTGCGCGATGGACGAAAATTCTTAGGGGTGGCGCGGTCTGTTGCCAAGAAAAAACCCATCCTCGTGCTCAAAGGCGGTCGCACGGCGAAGGGCGCTGAAGCCGTGGTATCCCATACGCGTTCGCTCGCTGGCAAGGACGCTGTTTTCGATGCGGCGTTCAAGCGGGCCGGCATTCATCGAGCTCCGAGCGTAGAGGAGCTCTACGACGCTTGCAAAGGATTTGCCCACCTGCCCTTGCCCAAAGGTAAGAACGTTGCCATCGTGACAAGCTCAGGCGGTTCCGGCATTTTGG
>JAGMBM010000055.1 GCA_023129675.1 Hadesarchaea archaeon
CGAGAGCAACCTTAGGTACGGGTTCAACGATAATCTACAAAACCTCTCGACTGGCACCTACACGATAATCGCGGAATGGTCCGGTGACCAAGAAAATATCGTCAAGGATAACTACAAGATTTACATCCGCATCAAGCCGCCGAAGGGGATTTAGGTGGAGGACTGACGATGGGACTTCGCGAGCGGGGGTTTTTCTCGATTGATGCGTTGTTTGCAGTAACGCTCCTCCTCATGGTTTCATCATCATTTTTGCATGTTTACGAGGGGCGAAGAGGGGCGGCTGAGCTGATGAGTGCTAGGTTGGAAGCCAAGATTGTCGGCGAAAAACTCGCGGCGGCAATAAACACCGTCTACGCGAACGGGTCGAACTTCGAAATCGATGTCGACCTTCCCCAAAAAATAGGAAACCACCTCTACAAGATCGAGTTCGACAATACCGCGCGGCAGGTTGTCGTGGAAAATTCAGCTTGGGGAACCGTTGGTGTGGGGGTTGTCTGCAAAAATGTCTGGGATTTCGTGCTGGATCGGGAAAATTTGGAGAATACTATTCGAGTACATTGGGTCGAAAACATCGTAATGGTCGTGAACGCATGAGAGGCCAATCCAGCGCGGAGATGTTGGTCCTCGTGGGGGTGATTCTCGTGGTGGTGACATCGTTCCTCTATTTGGGTACTGGGAGCAATGAAATGGCAATTGTCATGTCTGCCGCGCGCACCGGGGCCGAAAACGTGATTGCTGCCCTAGACTCTGAGTATGGATGCGCAATCGATATCGAGCAAGTCGGCTTCGACGCCGGCACCATAACAATTTATGTGAATGTTAGGGGTGGGCCTCCGCCTGACAACCAAGCGATATCGGACAACATCAGAGCGAGCGCGCTCAAGCACATCTACCAGGCGATAGTCGGTTCCTTCCCAGAAAGCGCTGAACCCGTCAAGACTGGGCACTACACCTACGACGTGGACGTGGGGATAAGGAGGGTGACGAAGTGAACGAGCGAGGTCAAATCTTCACTCTCGACATGTTCTTCGCGCTGACCCTGACCGTGCTCGTGGTGAGCTACTCTGGGCTGGCGCTCGAGCAGGCACGCAGACAGGCCGATGCATATGCGCTGAGATATTCGCTTGAGCGCACGGCAAACGATGCCGCGGATGTATTAGTGAAGACGTTAGGCTGGCCCTCGAACTGGGAGGAAAACACCGAAACTCTTGAAACTTTGGGTTTTGCGGAAGAAAATGATGGGAAAGCAGTTCAAAACATTCTAGAAATAGCGAAATTCGGACAACTCAGGCGCTTGGCTAATTACGACAACTGGGATGCCCCGGTGAATGCCAACGCAGTTAAAGCTATCAAGGAATTCTTCGGCGGCTCTGAGAACTTTGAGATTACCATATTTGATGAAAATGGAAACGAAATGTGGAACGCTTGGCCAAGATGGAAAATTGATGAACGCTCCGATGCAGAGAATGCCCTAGAAGTTGTTGTTGTAAGACGTTCTGTCGTCTCGAGGTACGGGACAGTTAGGTATGAGAGTGGGGAGCTTTTAAACGAAAATGGTGGACGAACGGTGTTTTCCACGGATAATTTTGAGATACTTCCGGGAGAACTTGAAGCACTTGATTGGTACATTATTCTTTTGACAAACAGGAAAGCGGGCCTTCCTGTCGAGATCTATATAAACAAAGATCCCAATCCCCCACCAACCCATAAATTTAACCCACCATACCAACCAGAGGGGGACTTTTGGCCGGAAGAACACGGCGGAATGGACGAATACCTTCACGTGGGCACGAACATTATAACAGCGGTTTCTGAGGGCATGAAGGCCACGTGGGCGATGATTTACCTCGTGGCAGTTCCCGCGTGCTCATTGCCTGAAAACGTAAGACTGGCGTTAACCTCACTGCCCGCGACGCTTGAGGTGAAGCTATGGAGGTAGACCCATGAGTTTTCGAAGGGATCGGAGGGGATTCATATTCAGCCTGGACGCGACGCTCGCGATGCTCGTCGTACTTATAGTGATGACCGGGGTAGCGCGTGTGGCAGGGCCTGAGCTGACCTACGGGCAACACGGCTACCTGCGTTTGGAGCGGTACGCCAACGACGCGCTAGAGGTGATGGAGCTCACTGGCGCAATGGATATCATCGAAAATTTGCTTGCCCAAGGGGAAATATCAGAGGCTGGAAACCTTGCCGAAAATGTGCTGCGAAAAATCCTACCAGGAGAAGTGCAGTTCAGACTTCGAATCGGAGTTGAAAATAATCCTCGCTTAGATAACGTTTACCCAAGCGCTGGAAAACATGCGGAGTGGCGCGCCGCATTCGAAAACGCTGCGGAAATTGCTGTTGCAGCTCGTGTTTCAATATTCCCACCTGAGAATGTATTTGATTCCATCACCCTCTACGTGTGGCGGGGGGCAGAAATATGAGATTAAAAGAGGAACAACGTGGATTCGTGCTGAGCGGAATTGCATTGCTGCTCGTGCTACCAGCAATGTTGCTCGCGGCTTCTTGCTTTAGAATCATTGAAACGGGCGGGGAAGCTGTCTCACTTCAAGCAACTGCTGATAAGGTATTTTATACTGGGGATGACATTGAGCGTATAATTAATGACATGTGGGACGAGAATCTGTTGGCAAACAACGAATCTAATGTCAACGTCAAGTTCGACGAGCTGGCCGACAATTATCGTGTGATTACAGGGTTGCTCGTGGACCTCACGCCCAGCTGGAAGTTATGGATTCACGTGGAAAACAATGGGGCAGATCATTATGCAGGGACTAAATACTGTAAGGTCGAACACGTTGCTCCAGAAAACTGGCGCTATTACTTTGAAGACCTAGACGAGGAAGAGGGCGAGACCCCTGACTGGGACTATGATGAGCCCATCCTGCTGGTTGAAAAGATTG
>JAGMBM010000056.1 GCA_023129675.1 Hadesarchaea archaeon
ACCATGATTACTCCCATGCAGTGGGTTATGCTGCCAATATAACCCACTTTTTCACGTGCTCGTATGTTAAGACAAGAGGATAACTATTGGATCGAAGGCGTCGAAATAATTAAAACCTTCACGATTCACATGGGTATAGATTGAATGAAACTGCTGAGAATAGGGATAGTTCTAGTTTCGCTGATGTTGCTGGCGATGCCCCCGGTGGTTGAAGCGGGAGAAACCAGAGTTGAAGAAACAGATCCATCGTTTGTCTGGACGCAGTATTGGGACTCTGCAAATAATGCTCAAATCGCTGAGCTACTCGGTGTGCCCGGTAACCTTAGTGGAGGAACGGCGAAAGGGACAGGCAGTGGGGCCGATAATGTGGAGATAACGTTTTCTGGGACGGGAATCGCATTGATTCATTTGACTGCCCCTAGTACAGGAATAGCACAGGTTAAGATCGATGGGGTCTCTTACGACGATATTGATATGTATTCTTCAGATACTGTTTTTCAAGTCAAAACAGTCATAGCAACGGATTTGACCAATACGCAACATGTTCTGACGATTATCTGTTCAGGCCAAAAAAATCCCGCATCTACTGGTCACGGTATTCTGATCGATGCAGTCGATGTATCTGCCCCGTTTCCGGCAGCATTTACAGTCAGCGACCTCACGATAAGCCCCGCCACGGTTGGGGTTGGCCAATCCGTCACAATTACAGCTGATGTCACAAACAGTGGCGACCTCGAGGGTACTCACACGGTGGTATTAAAAATCGATGATGTAGTGGTGGAAAACAAGGATGTCACGGTGGCCGGTGGAGCGACAGAAAATGTATCGTTCACAGTGAACAAAGATACAGTGGGAGTATATCAGGTAGCGGTTGATAATCAAACAGGCTCCTTTGCGGTCTTTAGGGTTACTTTAACCTTCCGTGATTGGCAAAGGAACGCGCTCACAAATACCTCCATTTACTACGGCTTTTCAAGTGGCCAAGAGACAAACTATCTGGGAACCACCGACAACGAGGGCAAGATTACATCAGATAATACTGAACTCGCTAATCAAACAATTTACTTCAAGACCTCTGACGGCAAGTGTACTGGAAGCACATCCATGAGTGCGGCTGGTGGCAAGGTAACAGTCGATCTCACCGAAAAGACTACTTTGACCTTCCGCGATCGGCAGGGAAACGCACTCGCCAATACCTCCATCTACTACGGCCTTTCAAGCGGTCAAGAGACCAACTACCTGGGAACCACCGACAACGAGGGCAAAATCACATCAGATAATCCCGAACTCGCCAATCAAACGATCTACTTCAGGACATCTGACGGCAAGTACGCTGGAAGCACATTCGTGGGTGCAGCTGGTAGCGAGGTAACAGCCGAACTTACTGGGGTTCCAGAAATTTCCGAGTTCCCAATTTTGTGGGTCGTTGCTGCAGTCACTATAATTGCAGTAGCAATTGGTGCTTTACTGCTTGTCAAAAAGAGAAAGTAGCAAATGAAGACTCAAAGTCCTATCGCTGCAAGTACCCCATCCTTCACTCCGGCAAAATAGAGGATGCAGGGCAACATGATAACCCCCATGCAGTGGGTGCGCTTAACCTTGGCCACCGCGGGGAGCACCCCAATCGCGGTTGCAGTTGCTAAAATGAGCAGCCCGATCAAGCCCGCGTACAAAAACGTCATCACCGCCATGCCCGAGATCACCGTCAGGCACATCTCCCGATATGGCAGCCCCCCGATGTGGCGGGCCGCGAGCCTGCCGAGCCTCAGATGGAGCACCGTTGCGATTCCCCCCGCCACCAACGCTACCCCGATCAGAAAAAGCAGCTCGTTGAACCCGACCTTATCCACAAGCTGGTCAACAGCCACGGCCGCTCCGCTCCGGGGGCGGGCTATCGCGTAGAGCGCCACGAAGGAGAAGAGGGCCTTCGCCGTGTTCACCCCGCTCACCCCCACCAAGAACTCACGCGTGCCGCTCGAGCGGGTCACCAGCTGGGCGAGCACCGTCCCCTGCGAGGGGCCTATGCCCGGGATGATACCCGTCAGGACGCCAGCCCCAGTTCCCGCACACAAAGCTCTCGCATTTTCACGAAACTCGAGCGGCTCCGAGTTATCAACGTTTTGTTTGGGAAGGCTGCTCTTGCGGACGGCGCTAAGTAGGAGAACGCTCACCCCGAAGAGCCCGCTGAGCAAGGGCAGGAGGGCCACATCTCCCCTCACCAGATTGGTGTCCAACGTGAACAGACCCATCAAACCGGAGAGCAGAAAAATTGCAATCGCCCACAGGATGCCCGAACACGAGCGCTCGAGCGCGATCATGACCACGATCACCGCGAGCAGTAGCAAGTGCATCTGAGGCTGGATGAACATGTAGGCGGGAGCGAATACGAGCGAGAGGGGCAGGGCGAGCGCGGCGCTCAACATCAGGGCACCTAAGCAACCGAACGCGGTGAGACGGATGACTTCATATCCCCGCCCCTCGAGCAGCAGGCGGTGGGCGGGCAGCACCGAGAGCTCGGTCCCGGGCTCGGGCGCTCCCAAGAAGGTCGCCGGGATGTAGCTGATTATGGTGTGGGCCATCATCATCGCCACGATAGCGGCCACGATGTTCATCGGTGGCAGGCCCGAGACCGCTGCTACTCCGACTAATAAGGGGGCGAGGTTGTTAACGTGAACGCCGGGAATCAATCCGGTGAAGGTGCCCAGCCCCACGCCCAGCAGCGTGTAGGCTAGCACCTCCAGCATCTATGCCGCCTCGACGACCCGCAGGTGCGATGGGGCCGCGAGCTTCAGCTCGAGCTCTCCGTTGAACAGCTGGAGCCACCCGTCGACACGAACCACGTTGCCGATGTGAAACTCTGGCAAGCCATTCTCGACGATCCAAGCAGGGACGAAGACCAACAGCTGGCTGCTATCCTCTTGGAGCGTCAGGATCATGCTCCCGCTCCCCACGATCTCGCGCTCCACGATGGTGGCCTGAACCTTCACCGGGATGTCCACCCTCTCCCGGCTCAGGCTCGAGAGTTTGATCGGCGCCGTGTGCACCACTCGCAAGTCACCCGCCCGCTCGGGGATGACCTCGAGCTCGCCCTTGTAGAACTTCACCTCGCCCGTAACCTGCACGACGTCCAGAAACTCTATTGGCTCGCCCAGCTCCGCGCGCACCCGGGCGAACACCGGAACGCTGACCACGCTTCCCGAGTCGTCGCGCAGTTTCAGGAAGAGGTGCCCATCGGGGTGCTCGTAGGAGTCGACAACCTGCCCGGAAACCGCCACCTTCAGCCCGACGAACTGATTGTCCAAGCTCGCGATGGGAGTCATCGTCGGACGGACCTGCATCGCCGCGGCGTAGATCGCCGCCAGTCCAGTCAGCGAGCAAAGTAGGCTCAGCTTCGTCATGGTTTTCTCATCCATTCTCTCCCGCCGAGGCTTTGCGCGGGGGTTGTTTATAAAGAGGAAAATTTGCCTGAATGATACACGTGTGTCAAATTCCGGCGCTTTGCGCGGCGGTGCTTAATAAATGAGAAAGGGAATTAGAACGGTGTCAAATTGCGCAAGCTCTTGGCCCTCCTGTGCATCTCATTTGTGACGCTCCTAGCTCAGCCAACTGTCGCGGCCCAAGCGGAGGAGTCGGCGATTTATTCGACCACTATAAACTACGACCTGACCAACACGGGCTCAAATCCCGCATCCAACGTCAGGGTCAAAATTTACCTCTTTGACAATCATTCGGGATGGGCTGACCAAGAAATTGTTAGTGAAACGATAAGGGTTGAGGGAACTCAAGACTATCCCACCATTACAGAGACCACCGACAATCGATGGACCGAAATCACGATCGGCAATCTCACTCCCGGCGAAACCAAGAGAATAACCGTGATGCAGACGCTTAAGGTAGGGTCGGTTCAGTTCAGCATCAACCCAAACGCCGTGGGCACAACTTTCTCGTCAGAATTTGAGGAATTTATGCTCCCAGTTAGCGGGCTTTTCGAGAGCGATGCAAGCACAATTCAAGAATTTGCTAACAGGATCATCGAAAATGAGACGAATCCCTATCTTAAAGCAAAGCGAATCTTCGAGAACGTGATCGATTATCTAACCTACGAACGGCAGACGGACGAGCATGGCGCCCTATGGGCGTACAACTCGCTGAAAGGCGATTGTACGGAACACTCTAACCTCTTCATAGCCCTTGCGCGCGCAGTGGGAATTCCAGCCAAAGCTGTTGTCGGGAAAGGGTTCCTCCCGCTGTACAGCATCGGATTGGGCAGCGTGGACATCAAGGGTCTGGGGCACGAATGGGTGATATTTTACCTTCCAAACATCGGCTGGGTGCCGTTGGACGCGATCTGGCCGTTAAACCAAGGTTCCCTCGCCGAAACCGACTACCGCTACATTGTTGATGCCACAACGGGCGGGGAGGGAATAGTCACCGACGGAAGTATATCCTGGCCTGGGCCTGGCTCTTATTCATGGAAGTGGTCTCAGATAGGCCCCATGACCGTGAGTGGTTCTTGGAATGGGACTATTACACCTGAAATACTAGTAAAACCAGAGTTGCAAACCTCATCCCAGATAAGGAATGGCACACTTACCCTGACTCTAACCGTGAAAAACTTAGGGCAGCAACCGATCGACAACGCCAGCGCTAGCATCTCAGCAGACCCCACATATTTTGAAGTCATCACCTCAACGCAAGAAATTGGCAGCCTATCTAGCGGGAGTCAACGTGTGATAAACTTCGACGTTCGGGTCAAGGAAGCGGCTTACGGCAAATCCCACACCTTCACGGCGAACGTCACCTACGACAGCTCCCACGGCACCTTCAGCGGGACCTTCCTAGCAAAAGGTGACAGAACGGTATCGATCTCGTCCCCGCCAAGCGCGCCCACCCAACAGCCTTTTGATATCCTACTCCTCGCCCTGATCGCCGTGCTGATTGGATCGGTCGTCGCTCTCTCCGCGGCCTTGCTCCGGCGGCGATGATTTTTATAACCAGCACGTCAATCTAGGTGTGATACCAATGTACGGCTTCACCGGCACGATCGTGGGGGTTCGATGCAAGGAGGGAATCGCTTTGGCCTCGGACACCCGGGGCGCGGCCTATTATCTAGTGCTCAGCAAGCGCGTCCGGAAGGTCTTCAAGCTCGAGGAGCGCATAGGGGCCGCCGTTTCGGGCAGCTCGGGCGACGTCCAGAGCATGGTCAACATGCTCCGAGCTGAGGCTAACCTCTACCGCCTGAGCCACGGGCACCCTATCTCGACGAAGAGCCTGGCTCAAGTGGCGTCAAACCTGCTCCATGGACGGCGGGTGTTTCCCTACATAGTGGCGGGTGTGATCTCTGGCTTCGATAGCGACGGCCCGCGCCTTTACTTCCTCGATCCCGTTGGGGGGAAGCTCGAGGAGGAGAAATTTGCGAGCGCCGGCACCGGATCTACAATAGCTTACGGCGTGCTCGAGCAGAACTACCGCGATGGGATGAAGCTCGAGGATGGTGCGAAGCTGGTGGCGCAATCGATCAAGATCGCGATTGAACGGGATGCCGCGACCGGGGACAAGACAGTCATAGCACTAATCGACGAGCAAGGGTACCGCGAGCTCCCTGAAGAAGAGGTAGAGAAGTTCGTCAAGTGAAAGTTAAGTAAGGCTGAACCCTTCCGCCAACTCAAGCTGGTTCAACACCTTTTTCTTTCCGGGGTCGTAAACGCGCATGGTGTCCCCGCTGAGCCCGTCGATCACCAAGAGTTTATCCCCAGCGCGCCCGAACTCAAGTTTCATGTCGATCAACTCGAGCCCCACCTCGGCCAACACCCTCCGAACCAACCCCGCCACCCTCCGCGTGGTGACCTCGATACGCCCGAGCTCGACATCACCCGTAAGGCCGAGCTTGAGGATCACCTGCCGCGTGATCAGCGGGTCCCCCAGTGTGTCCTCCTTCAGGTTGAACTCGACCAGATCGAGGGGCGTGAGCGGCTCGACGTGTCCGCGATACCTCGCTAAAAAGCTACCGAAAGCCTTGGCGCGGTAGATCACCTCGAGTGATATGGGGGTCGTCAGGGCAATCTCGATCTCATCGTCCGAGCGCAAGCCCTTGAAGTGTGTCGAGATACCGGCCTCGCCCATCAGTTTAAAGAAGTATGCTGCCACTTTGGCCGATGCGGCGCCCTTTCCTTCCAGAGTCCCCACGACCAAATTTCCCCCTGGGTCTGGGTTGCCCTCCGCATCGCCCGTCACCTCATCCTTGAACTTCAGCACCGCGTGGTCCCCGACTTTCAAGAGGCGCTTGGTCTTACCCTCGTAGATAACCTCCATCGCTGACCCAGCTTCCAATCGTCGTTTACGTCTTTAAGCTATGCGGGCGAAAACCTTAAAGTCAGGTGAATTTAAATGGAATGGCAAAAAAATCACAAGGGGTTAGAGGTATGGTTGCAAAAATCATAGGCTTGGGCGTAAGCTCGATAGATATGTTTGTAATAGTCGAGGAGTTCTGCAAACCCGACGACAAGATTTGGATAAAAAATTTCGCGAGGCAATGTGGGGGGGTCGTCGCGAATTTCTGCGTGGGCGTGGCGCGCAACGCCGTCAAGTCCGGCTTCATGGGTTCAGCTGGCGACGACCCAAACGGTCATGAGATAATGCAAAATTTTGAAAATCACGACATGGACATGGACCATTTCTTTCTGAAAAAAGAGACAAAAACTCCGGTCAATATTATAGTTGTGGATTCTCACGGAAGTCGCCAAATACTTCAGGATTCATACATGGAAAAAAATGTCCTCAGCGCGGATGAAATTGTATCGGAGTATGTCGCTAAAGCAGATATATTCCACACCGATGCGGTGAAAATTGATGCGGCCAGAAAATGCATGAAAATCGCAAAGGAGGCGGGTAAGAAAGTCTCTTTCGATCTGGAGAGGCATGTCGCCGTGTATGGTTTGGACGCGATTAAAGATTTGCTTGGGATGACGGATATCCTCTTGCCCAACCGTAGAGGAGCCCTTGAACTTACTAAAGAAACCGATGTCAGGAAGGCGGCGAAAAAACTGTTAAGCCTTGGGCCAGATATCGTCCTCATAACAATGGGTGAAGAGGGATCCATACTCGTAACCTCTGAGGGGGAGCACCGAATACCCATTTATAAAGTCGAAAATGTGGTGGATACGACTGGCGCGGGCGATTGCTTCAACTCGGCTTTCATCAGCAGCATTTACAAGGGGATGACCCCGAAGGAGGCCGCAGATTTTGCCTCGGCATCCGCGGCCCTTTCCGTGACTAAAGTGGGTGCTCAATCCATGCCGACATTGAAAGAGGTTGAAAAGTTTTTAGGAGGCAACCCCAAGAGGGGAACGGTGGGGTGAGAACATGGCTTATGGCTACAATGGCAAGATTTTACGCGTCGATTTGTCAAGCGGAAAAATCTCGGTAGATGAGCCGGATGAGGTTTTCTACAGGAGGTATATCGGGGGAAGGAGCCTTGCGCTTTACTACCTCCTGAAGGAGCTGGAGCCAGGCGTAGACCCATTAGGGCCAGACAACATGCTAATCTTTGCGACGAGTGTCATCACTGGTGCCCCCCTCCCGGGCACATCCCGGTTCTCGGTTGCCGCGAGGTCTCCACTTACCGAGACCTATGGCGAGTCGGAGGCGGGAGGTTTTTTTGGGCCCGAGTTGAAATTTGCCGACTATGATGCGGTGATTATCAAAGGAAAGGCGGACAAGCCCGTTTACCTGTGGATTCATGATGGCGAGGTGGAGATACGCGACGCTGGCAAGATATGGGGGAAAACGGGCAAAGAGGTCCAAGAAGGCATCCGTGAGGAGCTGGGAGATGATAAAGTTAGGGTCGCTCTGATAGGCCCCGCCGGCGAGAAACTTGTCCGGTTTGCCTGCATCGTCAACGAGTTGAAACATGTGAATGGCCGCGGCGGCATGGGCGCAGTCATGGGATCAAAAAACCTCAAGGCAGTAGCAGTAAGGGGAACGAAGAGGGTGGAGGCAAAAGAGCCCGACACCGTAAAGTCCCTGGCGAAGTGGTTCAGTGAGAACTACATGAAAAACCCGGATACATCGGGCCTCCACCGCTTGGGTACATCCATTCTTGTCCTCCCACATAACGAATTAGGAGCCCTCCCAACTAGGAACTTCCATGAGGGTTCGTTTGAAGGGGTTGAGAAAATAAGTGGGGAGAGGTTAAAGGAGACCCTGCTGGTCGGCCAGAAGTCATGTTTTGCGTGTCCTGTCGGATGTAAGAGGGTGGTCAAGGTCGATGAGCCCTTCAAAGTGGATCCCGCTTACGGAGGTCCGGAGTATGAAACACTCGCCGATTTCGGTTCGAACTGCGGTGTCGACGATTTGAAAACCGTGGTAAAGGCTGCGGAGATCTGCAACGCATACACGATGGATACCGTATCTACCGCCACGACGATCGCTTTTGCGATGGAATGCTTCGAGAATGGCATCCTTACAAAAGATGACACGGGCGGAATCGACCTGAAGTTTGGCAACGCTGAGGCGATGGTAAAAATGGTGGAGATGATAGCCAAACGCGAGGGCCTTGGTGACCTCCTCGCGGAAGGGTCAAAGAGGGCCGCCAAAAAAATCGGGAGAGGAGCTGAGAAATTTGCGATGCAGGTTAAGGGTAAGGAGCTCCCGATGCACGAGCCCCGCTTGAAAACGGGTGTGGGGTTGGGTTACGCCGTTTCGCCCATTGGAGCTGATCATGTTCAGGTGGAGCACGATCCCTGCTTCGAGGAAAAGGGCTTATTCTTGGACCAGCTCAGCTCAATCGGCATCCTAGAGCCCGTGAAAAGCCTCGATATAGGCCCGCGTAAGGTCAGGCTTTTCACCTACTTGCAGCATTGGTGGAGCTTGGGCAACTGTCTCGACATATGTCTGTTCACAACCGCTCCCGTCAGGGTGTGGAAGATACCGCAAGTGGTAGAGATGGTAAATGCGGTCACGGGTTGGGACACGACGACATGGGAGCTCATGAAAGTCGGGGAACGTGGCACCACGATGGCCCGGGCATTCAACGTCAGAGAGGGCTTTACCAAAGATGACGATTGGATCCCGGAGCGGTTTTTTGAGCCTCTCGAAGGCGGCCCGCTAAAGGGCAAGAAACTCTCGAAAGATGAATTCAAGCAGGCAATTGCCACATATTATCAGATGATGGGTTGGGACGAAACCGGCGTGCCCACTGGGGCAAAGTTAGAGGAACTCGATGTCGGATGGGTCGCCGACAAGTTAAGGAAATGAGTTTTCGACTCAAAAAATGAGAAAACTCAACTTTTTGCCAACCATTTCAAAATTTGGTATAAGAATTGAATGTATTGATCGCCCAATTCCATGTCACCGATCATTACCCTTTCTGTTCCCCAATCCACCATCCCACCGACCCAATGCGGCGATGCATCAGTCATTAGTGCAAGGGTCCTGCCTTCTCCATGCTTACGAACTGCGAGCAAAGGATTCTCTTCTTTAGCCAAACTTATTCCTTCAACCCTATCCTTGCCTGAAGATTCTATTCTTCTCGAAGTTAGGAGAATTTCAGCGTCAGGTTTTGCGTTGACCTTATTGTATCCACAAATAGTGGGTGCATCATTCCATGGCAACCCTTCTAGAATCGGATGTTCTTTTTTCTTGATTATCTTGAAACCATTTGAATCATTAATCCTATCGTCCTCTGGTAAACAATTTACCGGCAATACTTCTTCAACTGGCGTACCCTTGTAGTTTCCCTTGGAACCGGTAAATGACCACCATCCACCTATCATTCCCAAGCATCCACCCTTCTCTACATATTCTTTCAACAACGCCATTCGGTCGGATAATGACGAACCTGGAGCATCGCTTATTACCACTGCATCGTATTCTGATAATTGATCCTGCGTCGATGGCATTTCCTGTAATCGATCTGGTGGGATATGGGTGTAATCAATACCTGATTTTTTCATTACAGCTATCAGGTATCTCGCATATACTTCCGGTTCACCAGC
>JAGMBM010000057.1 GCA_023129675.1 Hadesarchaea archaeon
CCCGTGAGCCACAAGCGCCTTAAATGCGGAACGCCGAATTTCTACTGGGGGAGAGGAGGCTAAAAGTGATAATCGAGCGTTTAAAAGCATCAGTTTTATTGCCGATTTTAGTAGTGATTTCGCTAGTGGTGCCGGCCACATCGCTTCTGGGCCCGACTTTTGCGCACGCAGATCCTGAAAACACGGTCGTCATTGTTATATTGCATACGAATGATGTCCACAGTCATCTGCTCCCTGAAGGGGAAGTGGGCGGGAGCGCCTACATTGCATCAATCGTGGATAATGAGAGGGGACAGCATCCGGGGAGGGTTTTACTCCTAGATGCGGGCGATATCGTCGACGGTGACCCTGTGGGTGATCTGTTTTATGGAAGGTCCGTCATCGAGGTGATGAATGCCATGGGGTACGATGCCATGACCGTGGGAAACCACGAGCTCGGTAGATATGGCGGTGATTACACTTACGGTGTGATTCCAATAGAAAATGATTACCTCTTGGATCTAAAGGGGGTTGCCGAGTTCCCAATGCTGGCGGCCAATGTTTCGATAAACGGCTCAAAACCCCTCGAATCCTACGTGATAAAAGAGATCGATAACGTCAGGATTGGAATAATCGGGGTTACCACCCAATTTTGGTCGCCCGAGAATGTCCAGATTTTGGATCCCGTCAGTGCAGCGCAAGCATGTGTCGACGAAATTGAGAATGAGACCGACTTAATAATTGCCCTCACCCATCTTGGCTTTGATGGTGACAAGAGTCTCGCCTCCAATGTAGAAAACATTGATATCATAGTTGGAGGGCACAGCCACACAATCAGGTGGGAGCCGGAGAACGTCGGGGATACCAAAATCGTCCAAGCTGGGGCACACGGAAAGTATGTTGGCAGGATACGCTTGGAATTCGACGCGGAAAATCATGATAACTATAATTTTTCATACAATTTGATTGAGGTAAAGCATCCTCCCCTAGAGGAAAATCAGGGAATAGCAGAAATGGTAGAAAACTATGACAACATAATATCACCTATAGTCGACGTAAAGATAGGTTACACCGGAAATGCATTTTCTTATCCCGAGACAGGGGAAAATGTTGCCGAGTCCTTCAGAGAGAACACGGGCGCCGATGTCGGTTACCATAATTATGGCGGAATTAGGGCCTCCCTCCCTGCAGGACCCATAATAATAAGGCAGATCCACAAGGTGCTGCCATATGGCAACAAGCTCATGTCGATGGACCTCAGGGGCGACTACCTGAAGGGTCAATTTGGATATGGCTATGTGGCCGGGGCATACCAAGGGGACTCTGAGTGGTATCTGGAAAATGGAGAGCAGATCGAAGACGGCGAATATTACCGAGTATCAACTAACGAATACGTCGGAACGCGGTACGGGTTTACAAACGGGGAAAACATCGCCTATCATGGGCTTTGTAGAGATGCGTTTATAGATTACGTGAAAGAGGCTTTTCCTGCTGCCGCTACTGAGTTCAGCTTAGTTACGCTTTATAAGGTCGGCCTAGACGCGAAACTTTACCTTGAGAACGGTTCGAAGCTTGTCGTCAAGTTCTACACCTACGGGGGTGCCTTCGAGGGTGAAAGTGTGTTTGAGAACTTCGCTCCGCCAGCGCACATCGTGAAATTTGAAAACGTCGACCACCCTTGGAACATCGGCGTTAAGAAGGTTAGGTTGGATCTGACTACCAACAATACCGAGAACGTGATATCGACGATAGATACCTTCGTCGTCCGGAAGGTCACGCTGGAGGCAAGGTGGATGGAAATACCGTTTAGGTGGATTTTGGAGCTTCCGGAGGGGCCGGAAGCGGTGGCGCTGGAGATAGAGTTTTCGGAAATACCGCTGTATTGGGTGCTGGCCCCGTCCTGAAGTGATCGACGGCAAGTTTATCTAGTTCAAGAGGGGCGCCGTGAGCACCCCGAGCCTTTAATCTTTCTGTTTGGTTCATGGCACAATTAAATGCGTATTTTCAAGCAAGCAAAAAAATGGGTCGCCCCTTGACTACGCATGCTATGAAATTTCACAAGCGGCTGTTGTTACCTTTTTTCTTCCTCTGCCGCGCTGCTTCCCTTTGATTGCCAACCCTGGGTGGGAAATTGTGAATGTCATGGACAAAATAAGGGATTGCTATATGTCTGTGTCTCTCGATCTCATCCAGTGCGGTATCGCTGAGCTTTGGGACTGAACCGGAAAGCCACACCAAAGTACCGACTATCCCAATTGCAAAAGCCGACAAGAACACAAAGTTGAGGTTTAAGGGGCAGATAAAAGTCCCAAATATAAACCACCCGATCGCCAGCATTATCAAGACCTTTCCAAACATGATCTTGCGCGCCAAGACTGTGTCCCCCGATCGTTATTTTGTTGCCGGTTAATTTTAAGTTTGTGATATTTTATGTTAAGGCGCAAATTTTCTTTTTAAGAGAAGCGAGGTAAAGCCTGAACTAAGATAAATTGTGATCAAATTCCCACGAGGGTCCAGACGAGGGTAAATAGCGTGCCCACGCCCAAGAAGCAACCTTTGGTCTTCGAGTAGCTCGTTTACCCGATTAATGCTTTGCTTTCCGCGCGTGGGGGCTTCAGCGCTGCCACCATGAGCAACGTCGCCACGAACGAAAGCACCGCAGCGAAAGCGAATGCAGCCCATGAACCGACAACTTGCCAGAGCACTCCTGCGATGACGCTGGCCGGCAACAGGGCTAATCCAATGGCGCTGTGGAAGGCCCCCATTGCAGTCCCCCGAAGTCGTGGGACGACCAAGTCGGCGACGTAAGCGCGTTGAACCCCCACAACTAAGCCCATGAAGACACCATAGAGCGCGAACAACGGTAGCACTTGCCACGCGCTGGTCGCCGAAGCAAATCCCACGGAGGTAAGGCCGAAGATACAATAGCCCGAGGCGATTACGGGGCGCCTCCCCACGCGGTCGGAGAGCACGCCAGCTGGAAGCGAAACCGATGCATAGACCACGTTGAAGAACATGTAAAGGAGCACTACCTGCCCTACCCCCAGTCCAAGCTCGCTGGCTCGAAGAATCAGAAATGCCCAGCTGAGGTTTGCCAGCGAGAATAAAGTGACAACTGTGAGGTAGCGCCTGAAGCCCGGGCTGAGCGAGCCGAGACCAGCCCTGAAGGACAGCTTGGGGGCTCGTTTTCTCCTCACCTCACGCGCGAAGAACACGAGGATGACAACTGATAGCATCGCTGGGATCGAGGCGAGCAGGAAAATATCCCTGAATCCAAGGAAGAGCAAAAGCAGGAACGCGAACGTTGGACCCAAAATCGCGCCGACCGTGTCGAGGGCACGGTGAAGTCCGAATGCTTTTCCCCTGACACTAGGTGCACACGAGTCCGCGAGCAGAGCATCTCGGGGCGAGGTCCTGATTCCCTTTCCAACTCGATCCGTGAACCGGACCCCGAGCGCGTGGATCCATGTGCTGGCGAGGGCAAGGAATGGTTTTGCGACGGTGGAGAGCCAGTAACCCCCGACGATCAAGGGCTTCCGCTTACCGGTGCGGTCCGACCACCACCCCGAGAAGACTTTTAACAGACTCGCCGCGCTCTCCGCCAGCCCCTCGATGAGCCCCAGTACGACCGGAGCGGCACCGAGAACTTGGACGGTAAAGATCGGGAAGAGAGGCAACATCATCTCGGTGCTTATGTCAGTGAGCAAGCTGACGATGCCAAGTACAACAACATTAGTCCCTAAACCAAAGAAGAATCCTTTTTTATTTGATAATTAAATCAGCCCCGGTTTATTCATGCTGGCTTGCGCCCTTATTTTTCAGCACTTCGTTGACGAGTTCTTCAATTTTCCCTTTGGATTTTCCAAGGGCTTTGAGCCCCCGAGCTGTGATTTCATAAAAAATTTTTCTCTTTCCCCCGACCACAACTTTTTTGCTTTTTAGATAGCCTACTTTCTCTAATCGGTGAAGTGTTGGATAAACCGTGCTTGGGCCTACTGCATAGCCATGTCTTTTTAGCTCCTTTATCAACCACACACCACAAACCGCCTTCTTGCTGGCGTAGTGAAGGATGTGGATTTTAATAAAACCTAAGAAGAACTCCCTTATCATAATATCAATTCCTGATATCAATTTTGGATATTGCGTTAAAAACCTAACGGTAAAAAAACAAAATCGCTTTAGTTCTAGCTACCGACAAATATCGGCCTAAAAAAATAAAAAAAAAATTCTGCTGAGAGAAGTCACCGCTTCGGTCTGCCGATCGGGCCTTTGCCCTTTCCGTATCCCTTCCCCTTGCCTTTTCCTTTACTTCTTATTTTTCTCCCGGGGGTTTTACATCCCATCTTATCATCTCCACTACTTTTTACATTCACGGGTTATTAAATCCTGTTTCGGTGATCTATGGCGACTTAGATTACTTATAATCCAATAAACTCCCCATATTTTTTCACCTTGACTTCTGCCGTTTAATCATCCCCAGTTTTGTTCCTAACTGCCAACAAAAATCGGGCGCAGTGAAAGCAAGCGAGGCAAGGCGGGCGGTCTGTAAGGCATCTCCTTGGTCCTTCGTTTGATTTCCGCGACTAACCCCTCCATTGTTAAAGTTTTGAGTTTCTTCACCCCTCGAGCCCTAGCTGGCAGCTTTTTCGTTTTCACCTCTTTGTCCCCGATAACGATTACATAGGGGACCCATTCGCGCTCGGCATCACGCACACGTTTTGCAACGGTCTCACTCCGGTCGTCGACATCAACCCTAACGTTGGCCTTCTCGAGCGAGTCGGAGAGTTTAAGGCAGAATTTTAGGTGCCGCTTGTTCACGGGCACAAGCCTGACCTGAGTGGGGGAAAGCCAGAGCGGCAAGCTCGGCACCTTTCCGGCCTTTTGCGATTTCGCCGCCGCCTCAAGTGCAGCGTAGATCCAGCGCTCGATCGAGCCCATCGAGGAGTGCAAAATTATACACCCGCGTCGCTCCCCGCGCTCATCCACGTAAGAGATGCCGTAGCGCTCCGAGTCCTCGAGATCTAGCTGAACCGTCGCCAGTTGGGCATTCCCCCCCACCGAGTCGATTATCTGAAATTCGTGCTTCATCACCCAGTAGTGCTTTCGCTCGGGCAGGAGCTCAATAAGCGCGGGTCGCTTGACGAGCCTCACGAGGCGGGCGAGGAAGGCTCGGTTCTGTTCGTAGAATTCCTTGACCATGCGGAAGGCGACCACGTAGTCGAGTCCCATCGCGTCCTGCACCTTCGTGTACGCCATGAACAACCGCTCGTACTCTTCGAGCCCCTGCTTCAGGTCGCGGCAGAAGCAGTGCACATCCGGCATGGTGAAGGCGCGGAGCCGCTTCAGCCCGACGCACTCGCCGCTCTGCTCAAGACGGTAGGATGGGGAGAGTTCAAATATCCGAACGGGCATCTGTTTGTAGCTCATCCCGGTTTGCTTCATGAGCTTGAAAAGGCCGAAGTCGCCGGCGAATCGAAGGAGCAGGGTGCGGTTGGGCAGCTTGATCTTGTAATCCTTCTGGTAGAAGCGTGCCGCTTGCTCGGCTATGTCGGGTTCATCCGCCCTATATAATACCGGCGTCTCGATGCGGCTCGCGCCAATTTCGTTCGCGAGTTGAACCGCGAGATCCTCGAGCAGCCCCTTGATGAGCGCTCCATTCGGGTAGAAGCGGAAGTGCCCGGTATCGCTGGCAGGCTCGTAGTCGACGAGCTCTAGGCGGCGCATGAGTTTCAGGTGCGCGGGCTCCTCACCGGGCTTCTGCCCCAGCTCCTCGCTCAGCACGAACTGGCGGAGCAGGGGCCGGCCGCGGAGCCCCTCGCAAGCGTCAACATTTTTCAGGTCGAGTCCGTGCTCCTTTCCCTCGGGCGTCAAAATGATGTACTCACTTGGGGGCTTCGCCTCTTCGGCCACTGCCTCCTCGACGGCCTCGGCGGTTATCGTTCGAGAGAGCTCAGACAGCGGATGTCCCTTGCAGCTGAGCCTGAACGCTTTATACCAGCCGAAAGGCAG
>JAGMBM010000058.1 GCA_023129675.1 Hadesarchaea archaeon
GGCAAGCGAGGAACTTAAGTGAGCATACGGATAGAGCGCCACTCGTTCGGCCTCGACTTTCCGGGCGACGTCGGCGATCTCTCGAGCGGCATTTTTGGCTATCGCATCGACCAGACCCTCATCCTCCTCCTCCGCAGCGGTGAATACAACGAGCACTTCCTCAAGACGTCCTGAGCGCTGCTCGGCAGGCACCTCCTCAGCCACGGGGGTGCGCTGTTTCGTCTCGAATTCGAGATAATCGGCGTGGACCAGCAGGATCCGCAAGTGAGCACCGCGCGAACTTGATTGTTTGAGTTTAATAAAGTATTTTATTTAGCTAAGCATGGTTTAATTTACCCGTTCTTTGTCAGAAAGGTCACGAAATCTGAATTGTCATATTTTCAAAATCTCTTCCTTTATTGCTCTGTGGGTTTCAATTACGGGAAATGTTGTGTTTATGAGGTAGATTTCAAGGTGGCTGAAGAAATCTTGGAAGAACTGTCGTCTCAAATAGTTTTTACGCGAATCTTTTACTAATAGGTGGGGGTTGCAGAAGTCCACGGTTTCCATGTATTTAACCGCTTCATTGGGCATCAACTTTCTAACAATGGTATCGTCTTCTGGATCACGCTTTAACACGATGGCTGTTCTTAATGTGGTCATGGGTAGTATTTTCCCCTTTCCAACTATCCACCTAACATCTACAACAGCTCTACCCCTATCGTCAAACTCTGCCTTCTCAACGAGTTTCTTGTATTCACCCCACGTATCTGCTATGTCCGCTTGAATGTAGAAGTTTTTCTCGGAACCGAATGCAATGTCTTGATCAGCCATGAAGCGGACAAAAAACCAGTCATCAGATACAACGCGAACTCCTTTAAGTCTGAGAAGACCGTAGGTATGCGTTGTTTTACCTGTTCCTGAGGGTGCTATTAAGCAGACTCCTCGTCCATCTATGTCCACACAAGCACCGTGAACAGCATGTATACCGTGGCCATCCTCGAGGACATCACTGGCGATGCTCAAAGCTATGGATTTTATCCAACCGTAATAGTCCACGTTAATCAGAAAGGCTGTTTTCGAAAGCTTGTCATAGATTATGCGTTGTTTTTCATCACCATCTTTTATTACCAGCATTCTCCCGTGAGAGCGAACGTGTGCAGACATGGGATAAAAGTTTTCTTCCCAACGTTCCTTCACATACCTGATACCCGTCAAAAGTTTGATGCAGCATCCATATATGTCCGCTCTCTCTTCATAGAGAATATTTTCTTTGTATTTTTCCAT
>JAGMBM010000059.1 GCA_023129675.1 Hadesarchaea archaeon
CAGTGGCGCGACGAAAAGGCCGGAGAAGCTGTTGCTCGAGCAATCATGACCGCGGCGATCTCTTCGATGAAGTGTCGCCATGCTATAGGCCTCGGTGGCCCACACTATGCCCCCCGCCACACCGACGTGGTCCTGCACACCGACGTTGGAGTAGGACACATCATCCCAAAGTACGCGAGCATTGATGAAGCGCTGCTCGAGCGGGCGATTGTTCGCACCCGAGGGGGCATAGATCTGCTTGTACTCGACTGGAAGGGCATGAGCAGCGAACAGCGTCAGATTTCCCAGCGGGTTGCCAGCAAGCTGAGCATTCAGGCATTGCGCCGGAGGGAAATCCTTTCCCAAGCAAAGGTTTAAATTAACTCGAGGGAAATTTAGCAATGTAAGTGATAAAGGGGGATTTGTTTGCGGAAGGCTGAGTCGGCTGTGTTCACCCCTGAAACGGGATTTGAACTCACGAAGCCGGGAATTTCGCCCGTCGCTAGGGTCAAGGCGCCCGAGGCGGTTGCCACGCTTACCAACGAAGAGCTCGAACAGGTTTTACAACAGGCGCAGGCTCGGATTGCCATCGTCGGTTGCGGCGGCGCAGGTTGCAACACCATCTCTCGCATGATGGGGATTGGCATCCAGGGCGCTGAGACGATAGGTCTCAATACCGATGCTCAAGACCTGCTCTACACGACTGCCGATCGAAAAATCCTCATTGGGCGCGATATAACGGGCGGCCTCGGAGCTGGCAACGACCCGGAGAGGGGAGAAGCCGCCGCGCGTGAGGATGAATCGATTGTGAAGGATCATATCTATGGCACCAATATGGTCTTCGTGACCTGCGGTCTAGGAGGGGGGACTGGGACCGGTGCGGTACCAGTCGTGGCAGAGATCGCCAAAAAGCTCGGGGTGCTAACCGTCGGCGTCGTGACCCTGCCGTTCACCGTCGAGGGGACGCGCCGGAGGATGAACGCCGAACGGGGGCTCATGCGCCTGCGGGATGTCGCTGACACGGTAGTTGTGATCCCTAACGACAAGTTGCTCCAGCTTGCGCCAGACCTTCCTATAGGCGCGGCATTCAAGGTAGCCGATCAACTCCTGATGGATGCGATCAAGGGGATAACGGAGATGATCACAAAACCCGGGCTCATCAACCTAGATTTCTCCGACGTGCGCGCGGTGCTCCAGAACGGCGGGGTGGCGATGTTAGGCATTGGCGAATCAGACACCGACAATCGCGCCAAGGAGGCCGTCGAGGAGGCGTTGACCAGCCCGCTGCTAGACGTCGACATCACCGGGGCAAAAGGAGCGCTCGTGAACGTGGTCGGGAGCCGTGACATGACGCTTGAGGAGGCGGAGCGGATAGTCTCCCAAGTCTCCGAGTGCTTAGACCCAGAGGCTCAAATCATTTGGGGCGCGCAGATCTCTGAGGATTTGAAGAACGAGGTGCGGGTAATGGTCGTGCTCTCTGGCGTCCATTCACCCTACGCGCTTGGCCCGGGCGAGCAACCCCCGCAGGTGGGCGGGCCCACCGATCTCGGATTGGAGTCCTTGTAAATGCACAGGTTTTTCTCGAACTGTAAGCGAGTGCTACGGATAGCACGGAAGCCGGACAAAAATGAATACCTACAGGTGGCGAAAATCACCGGGCTTGGGATTACACTCATAGGTTTTATTGGGTTCCTGATATTACTCGTCGGCGTTTTCCTAGGCACGACGACAGTCCCGTAAGGTGATGGGATGGAGGAAGTCCAGAAGCCGACCGTATTCGCTGTCCGTTCAACCATAGGTCAAGAGAAGAACACCACAGACATGATTGCTACGCGCGCGAAAAATTTTAACTTACCAATCAAGGTCGTGCTCGCGCCCCCTGGGATAAGGGGCTATATATTTGTCGAGGCCATAGGCAAATCCACCGTGGAGCAAGCACGAGTCGGGATCAAGCACGCGAGGGGTGTCGTCTCGGGGGAAATCCCGATGGGCGAGGTCGAGCACTTTCTCGTGCCGAAGCCTGTCGTCGTGGGCATGGAGATCGGTGACATCATCGAACTCACCTCAGGTCCCTTCCGAGGGGAGCGCGCAAGAATAATCCGTATCGATGAACCGAAGGAGGAGGTCACCGTCGAGCTCTTCGAGGCAACCGTGCCGATCCCGGTCACGGTTCGGGGCGACTTTGTGAAGGTGATTCAGAAAAAAGAAAAGGAGGAGGGTGCTGAGTGAAAGCAAGCGATGTAAAGCCGGAAATGCGACGCGTCGATCTAGACCTGAAAATCGTCGAGATCGAGGAACCACGCTCGTACGTCAGCCGGACCGGGAAAGAGGGCAGGGTGACCACCGCGATCGGGGAGGACGACTCGGGGCGTGTAAAGGTCTCACTCTGGGACAATGATATCGATCGCGTCAAGGTCGGTAACACGGTCCAGATCCGTAACGGCTATGCGAGACTCTTCCGCGACGAGGTCCACGTCAGTGCGGGCATGTACGGCAAGCTTGAAGTCACCGAATAGTCGGCTGCACCACAGCGCTTTTTAGCGCTTGAAGCCTACTTTTGAGAGAATTACACTCGGGTAAGGTAGTCGGGATGAAATCGAGGGTTAAGATATTAGTCGAAGGTGGGAAAGCCAGTCCCGGGCCGCCTCTGGGCCCAGCCTTGGGGCCGCTCGGCATCAACATCGGGCAGGTAGTAGCGAAGATCAACGAGCAGACCGCTACATTCGAGGGCATGAAGGTCCCGGTGAGCGTAATCGTGGACAAGAAGACCAAGCAATTCGAGATTGAGGTTGGTTCACCACCCATAGCCGCGCTGGTCAAAAAGAAGCTGGGTCTAGAGAAGGGGGCGAAGACCTCAGGCACGGAAGTCGTCGGGAACCTCACCCTAGCCCAAGCGGTCGAAATCGCGAAGCTGAAGGTTGAGGGCACGCTGGCCAAGGGGCTGAAGGCTGCGGTCAAGGAGGTCCTCGGGACATGCGTGAGCATGGGCGTGACAGTCGAGGGGAAGGACGCCCGCGAGGTACAACGCGAAGTAGACGAAGGAAAACATGACGAGGTGTTAAAGTAATGCCGGTCTCCAGCGAAAACTTGCTAAAGGCAATCAAGGCGATGAGGGAGAGCAACCCGCAGCGAAAATTCGCGCAGGGTGTCGACCTATCGATCAACCTGAGGGACATCGACCCGAAGAAACCAGAGGGGCGCATCGACCTGGACATTACTCTCCCCCACGAAGTCGGCAAGCCGCATAAAGTCTGCATTTTCGGGGAGGGGGAGCTCGCGCGTCGGGCACGTGATGCCGGTGCAGACCTCGTGCTTGGACGCGCGGATATAGAGACCCTCCAGCGGGAGCGAAAGCGGGCGAAGAAGCTGGCCGACGAATTTCACTTTTTCCTCGCTCAAGCCGATTTAATGGTCAGGATAGGTAAAGCGCTCGGACCTGTGCTGGGGCCAAAGGGAAAAATGCCGAAACCAATCCCACCCACGGCCGACCCGAAGCCACTCATTGAGCACCTAAAGAAAACCTTGAAAGTGCGAACGAAAAACCAACCGACCCTGCACGCTCACATCGGTGTTGAAAACATGAGCGATGAGGAACTCGCTGTGAATGCGCGGGCAGTACTCGATGCGGTCGAACACAGGCTGGAGGGCCTCAGCAAGGTTCGGTCGATCCACCTCAAGACGACGATGGGGAAACCAGTGAGGGTCGAGGTGTGAGAATGACTGTAAAAGCTGAACGAGTTGCACTTTGGAAGCAGGAAGTCGTCGGCGAGCTTGTCGAGAAACTCGAACGCTACCCGGTGGTTGGGATGCTCGACATCGCGGACCTCCCTGCCGCGCAGTTCCAACAGATGCGCCGGAAGCTGCGGGAGCAGGCAGAAATCATCGTATCCAAGAACACCTTGCTGAAGCTCTCGCTCGAGCAAGCGGCCGAGCGGAAGGATCCCAAGCTCGAGGAGTTGATCGACCACCTGAGCGGCCCAACTGCCCTAATCCTCGCCCACCTGAACCCTTTCAAGCTCAACAAAATCCTCCGCGAGAGCAAGATCAATGCCCCCGCGAAGCCGGGCTCCCGTTCCCCTCACGATATCGTAATCCCTGCCGGGGAAACCGACTTCGCCCCGGGGCCCGTAGTCGGGGACCTCCAGCGTGTCGGGGTCAAGGCTAGAATCCAAGCGGGAAAGGTCGTCATCCTTGAGGACTGCCCGATCCTGAAGGAGGGAGACGTGATATCGAAGGAAGTCGCCGACGCCCTTGCGAAGTTTGGAATCATGCCGCTCGAGCTCGGGCTGAAGCTCCGGGTCGTTTATGAGGCCGGCATGGTGTTTTCTGGTGAAGTTCTAGAGATAGACGAAAAGCGGGTCATTGGGCAGGTCCAAGAAGCCAGCGTGAGCGCCCTGAACCTCGCGGTGAACGTGAACTACCCGACCTCCGTGACTATCAGCCTAATAATCGTGAAGGCGAGCGCCGCCGCTCAGAACCTAGCACTGAACGTCTGCCTACCTGTCTCCCAAATCATGCCCGTGCTGCTGGCTCGCTCCAGCGTAGAAATGCTGGGCCTTGCAGCGGCTGTGGGTGCGAAGGATCCGCGTGCGCTGGACGAGGAGCTAATGAAAATGTTGGGAGTGGAGCCTCCTGCGGAGGCCAAGCCGGAGGAGAAACCCAAAGAGGAACCCAAGCCCGAGACAAAGCCAGAAGAAAAGCCTAAAGAGGGAGAAAAGTAAGGATAAATGTCAAGATGCGCCATTCGAACGATGGAGGTATAACAAATGGAATATGTCTACGCCTCGCTCGTGCTGCATGCGGCTGGAAAGAAAGTGGACGAGGCAGGGCTAGCGAACATTCTAAAAGCAGCGGGAGCTCAGGTGGACGAAGCCCGGGTTAAGGCAATGGTTGCAGCACTTGAGGGAGTAAACATCGACGAGGCGATCAAGAGTGCGGCAGTCCCAGCGGTAGCTGCACCTGCGGCGGCTCCAGCAAAGGCTGAGAAAAAGAAGGAAGAGAAGAAAGTCGAAGAGGAGAAGGAAGAGGAAGCCTTGGCCGGCCTTGGCGCGCTGTTCGGGTAAAGCCCAACCTTAATCTGATATAGCGAAGATGATATCGTTGGACAGCTACGATAAGTTTCAAATGTGAACCAAATTTTAAATGCCCAAAAAATACTGTTTAAACGATGGAATGAAAATTTGGGTTAAAATAGTCGCGTTGTTGGTCGGGGTCGGGGTTATCTCAACAGCCGCATGGACGCTTTCAGTTCGTGAACAGCCGTCTGAAATCACTCCCCCATCGCATCTTCCTTCAGGACCTACTTATGCTGGCGCGGGGGCGAAGAGCCCTTTTGTGTTATTTTACGAGCCGGAAAACATTTCTGTTGAACCAAGTGTGGTACAATACACACTACCTTTAGACCTAATCACGGTACCAAATTTTGATCAGGTAAATTCTCGGATCGGGTTGTCCGAAAACCAAGCTAATTTACTAAGCGCAAATGGGTTTGTTGTTATTCCTCATGGACAGGAGAACGATATTGTTGATGTTTACGATTATCTCAAGGACAGAAATATCCCAATATTCGTCACAAGCGACACACTACTCCATTTGTATCACATACAGTTCAATGAAATTCTAAAAATCATAGAGGAAAACGAGTTTTTCGACGCCATAAAAGCGATGAGCCAAGCGATGTTGAACGACTCCTCAAACAATTACGATACCCTAGTGGGGGACTTGAAGAAAGCTGCAAAACGGAACGTTGCATATTTTGCTGTTGCGCTAAAACTGCTCGATCCAAATGCTAGCATCCCCGATTTCGTCCAGAGCGAAGTTAATGAAGAGTTGCAACTCATCGAACAACATTCTGGTTTCACCAATAGCCCCATATTCGAGTACAGGGAGGATTATTCTCAATACGTTCCGAGGGGACACTACACACGAAGTGAAACATTAGAGAAGTATTTCAAGGCCATGATGTGGTACGGACGCGTCGCTTTTCTGCTTAAAGGGGGTGAAAATGCTCTCATAAGCGAGGAAAATGCGAGAATTCAAACTATACAGGCTTCTCTGATAGCCAGCTCGATGGAGAAAGTAAATGCAGACAATGTCAGTGTTAACAATTTATGGAATCGTGTGTACGGTGTCACCGCATTTTTTGTGGGGCTCGCAGATGACTTGACGCCGTATGAATATGAAAATGCCATTCTGGAGGTATTTGGCTATACATTCGATCCGAGTGAGCTGATTAAGGAAAATAACCTGTTGAACCTTAAAGCGACCTTGGCGAGTATGCGCTTACCTGAGATATACGGCGGGACGGGGGAAATTTATATCCAGCCGCCCATCACGGCGGAGAAGCTGGATGAAGTTCTAGAAGCATCTCAAGGTATGCGCTTTATGGGACAACGCTACGTGCCAGATTCCTACATGTTTCAGAACTTAGTTGCACCTGCAGTGGGATGGTACACTGGTAGCGATGCACCATTTACTTTAGTATACTCCCAAGGTGGGCCAATCAGGGGTTTCCCCCGCAGTTTGGACGTGTTGGCCGTCTTGGGATCTGATAGGGCATTGGAGATCCTAGAAAACGAGGGTGATACCGCATATGAAAATTACACCGAGCGGCTTGATAACCTCCGCAACCAATTTGCAACATTCAACGAAAGTGATTGGAATAGGAACTTATACTGGTCTTGGCTATACTCGTTGAAAGCCCTGTTAGGGGGGCCCAGCGAAGGTTATCCGACCTTCATGCGGACAAATGCATGGTTAGACAAAGAGCTCAATACCGCCCTAGCTTCTTGGGCTGAACTAAGGCACGATACGATATTGTACGCAAAGCAATCCTATACAATGGGCGTTACATCAGTACCGTCTCCCCAACCTAAGCCCGTAGGCTATGTGGCGCCAGTGCCGGAGTTCTACGGGAGAGTGCTAGCACTGACAAAAATGACCAACAAAGGGCTCACGGAGATGGGCGTTTTAGACCAATCGTCGAAAAGCAGGCTTCAACACCTTGAAAACATCCTAAACAGGCTGATTGATATTTCAAAGAGGGAGTTGCAGAACATCGAGCTCTCTGAGGAAGACTATGAATTCATACGCAATTTCGGCGAGCAGCTGGCACCCACCGTGGAAGGGGTGGAGAGTGGGGGCAAGGAAACGACGGTAGTCGCGGATGTCCACACCGATATTAATTCAGGGATGGTCTTAGAGGAAGGAGTTGGTTATGTAGATTTAATCCTAGTTGCCTACAGAGTCCCAGATGGACGGATAATAGTTGGAGCTGGACCGGTTCTATCCCATTACGAGTTCAAGCATTCAATGGATGAAAGGTTGACCGATGAGGCTTGGGTTAAGTTGCTCCAAACTAACCCCCCGAACCGGGCTAGCTGGGTCGAGAGCTTTTTTGCACAATCGTAATTTCACAAGTTTGAGCGAAGACTTTTAACTCTCGCTCGGATATTTGCTTGGCGAGGCGAGCGCGTGAAGGACATCTACAAGGCGGCCCTCTTCAGGC
>JAGMBM010000006.1 GCA_023129675.1 Hadesarchaea archaeon
CCCAACCTGCCCGAGGCCGAGGCGGTCTTCATGATTACCGGGCAAGGGATAAGGGATTGAACTGGGTGAAAGTTTGATCAGGTTTGTTGCTGTCGATATTGACGGCACGTTGACATTTAGAAATCGAAGACTTGACATCGCTGGCGTGGGTGCCCTTCGAAAGGCCGAGAATTCAGGTCTGCCCGTGGTACTCGCGACGGGAAACGTGCTCGCGTTTGCGGAGACGGCCGCGACCCTCCTCGGAACCTCAGGACCGCTAATAGTTGAGGATGGAGGAATCGTGTTCGACCCGGCCAGCGAGCGGGAGTATATGCTAGGCGACCGTGTCGAGGCTAACCGCGGGCTGGCCGCGCTGGAGCTGGAATTCGGTCCCCTGCAGCAGACCCGGAGCTCTTCGGCACGCCTCACGGGTCTGACCCTCAAGCGCAAGATCGAAGCGAGGGTCGCCGAGGAGCTCTTCAGGCGCAAGGGACTCGACCTGGTTGCCGTCGACTCAGGTTTCGCGGTTCACATCCGAAGCTCAAACGTGAACAAGGGAAATGCACTCCGGAAGGTCGCCTCGCTCCTAAAGGCCTCGTTGGCCGAAGTAGCGGCTGTTGGGGATGGACCGAACGACATCGAAATGTTGAAGATTGCGGGGCTGAGCTTCGCGGTAGCAAACTCGGACGAAGCGGTGAAACGCGTATGCGCCCACGTGACCAAGGAGCGCCATGGGAAAGGCGTCGCGGAAGCTATTGATAAAATTCTCAGCTTGCAGGACTAGCCTTTACGAGCGCTGCCGCTAGCCTCTTGAACTCCCGTGCGGCCGGCGAGCCAGAACGGAAGGTGACCACTGGCTCCCCGAACGCCACGGAGCGCCTCACCTCTTGGTCCTCGGGGATGGTCGCGAGCACCGGGAGATCGAGCGTCGACGCAATCTCATCGCCTGGGATGTCTACATGCCCACCGGTGGCTCGCGTAACGATCACTCCCGCTGGTTTCACGCCAAATCGCTCCGCGACGATCTTCGTCCTGAGCGCGTTGGATAGGGAGGCTATATCCGGCGTGACCACGAGGAATGTCTCCTGCGCCATCGTAAGCGCTACGATCGCGTCTCGGCCCAGACCCGAGGGAGCATCGATTAGCAGAAATTCGGATTTCCTCGCCAGCTCATCGACCACCTTCTTAAGGCGATCGAGCCTTACTCGCTGGATGCCGTTCAGCGATATTCCAGATGGCACGACCATCACGCCGTGGGGGCCATTGTAAATCGCCTTCGAGATCCTAGCCTCCCCAGCGAGCACCTCGTGCAGCGTCGTCTTCTGCCTCCCGAGACCGAGTATGATGGCTAGGTTGGCCATCGTTATGTCTGTATCTAGGAGCATGACCTTCTGCCCCAGCTGGGCCATCGCCACCCCCAAGTTGGCGACCACGAGGGTCTTACCCGTGCCCCCCTTGCTCGACGCGAAGGTTATAATTCGGGCCATATGAGATCGAAATAACTCATTTCACTCACTTAAAATTGTGTGGTACAGGATTGGTGTTGTTCAGATAGTTTTGGCGCCCGCAATCGCGAATTTGTAGTATCGTGGGATTTAAACAAACCTCGGTCTCCTTATTTTCTTGGTGGCGCTGATGAAAGTTGGATTGATAGCTGACCCCCACTCGAACCTCGCGGCGCTCGTGGCTGTGCTCAAAGGCATGCCGCGCGTTGACCAGCTCATCTGCGTGGGAGATCTCGTAGGATACGCCGCCGAACCAAACGAGGTGGTGAAGTTGGCGAGAGGGAAGCGAATGCAAACGGTGATGGGAAACCACGATTACGCGGCCGTGACGCGAGATGTACGGGGTTTTAACCCGTTCGCCGCCCAAGCGGCGCTCTGGACCGCTGAGCATCTACACAAGGAAAACCTCGAATACCTGTCGAACCGCCCAACCCGCCTCATACTGACATACGGAAAGCAAAGGCTCTACGTGGTGCATGGGAGCCCCCGCGACCCGCTCAACGAGTACATCTTTCCGGATACCCCGAACCGCGTGCTCGCCGAACTCGTCCGCGACTTGGATGCTGACATAGTCGTGCTCGGGCACACCCACATGCCGATGGAGCGTGTAATCTTTGGAAAACTCGTGATTAATCCGGGCGGTGTGGGGCAACCGCGTGATCGAGACCCCCGAGCTAGCTACGCGATCCTAAATCTAGGCAAGGAGGTAAAGGTGAGCTTCCACAGGGTAGACTACGATGTGAAAATCACGGCCGAAAAGATAGAAACTGCAGGGTTGCC
>JAGMBM010000060.1 GCA_023129675.1 Hadesarchaea archaeon
AAAATCGTCGACACGGGCTATGGTCTAGAGCGACTCGCTTGGCTATCGCAGGGTACTGCCTCGAGCTATGACGCCATTTTTGGTCCAGTGGTCGAGCAACTGTGCAAGCTAGCTAGCGTTAGTGTACCACCTGCCGATGTGCTCCGTGAGAACTCAAAACTCGCCGGGCTTATGGACATCGAAACGGGACGAGATTTGCTCGCGCTCCGCAACAAGGTCGCGGCCCGCACGGGTGTGAGCGTGGAGGAACTCAATAAACTCCTGGCACCTCTCGAAGCCGTCTACGCCATCTCCGACCACCTCCGATGCCTTGCTTTCATGTTCGGGGACGGGATAACCCCGAGCAATGTCAAGGAGGGATACCTCGCGCGCGTGGTGCTTCGGCGTACCCTACGCCTGATGCGAGAGCTTAGCCTCCACAAGCCCCTCGCGGAGCTCATGGCGTTCGAGCTTAAGCACTTGGGGCCGCAGTTCCCCCAGCTGAGGGAACGAGAGAGTTACATCATCGAGGTAATCGGGCTCGAGGAACGACGATACCGGGATGCGATTTCGCGGGGGAGCAAGCTGGTCGAGCGGCTCGCAGGTGGGCTTCGCGCCGAGGGCAAACCCCTACCCAGCGAAAAGCTCATCGAGCTCTACGACAGCCACGGGCTACCCCCAGAGATAGTGAAGGAGGTCGCCGGTAAAGACGGCGTCATGGTGGAGGTTCCAGAGGATTTCTACATTAAGGTTGCGAAATTACATAGTCGAGCCCGACACGTGCCCGCGGCTGTGGTCCCCGTCCCGAAGGAGAAGCTCCGCCGCCTGCCCCCCACGAAAGCCCTTTACTACAAGGACCCGTACGCCTTGGAGTTCAAGGCGAAGGTGCTGCAAAGCTCCGGCGGCTATGTCGTGCTCGACCGGACCACCTTCTACCCCGAGGGCGGAGGGCAACCAAGCGACGTGGGCTCGCTTGAGGGTAGGAGAGGCCGAGTGGAAGTTCTGGATGTAAAAAAGGACGGCGATGTCATCCTGCACCGCGTGAAGCCGAACCCCTTCAAGACTGGGCAGCGCGTGCGTGGGAAGATCGACTGGGCGCGCCGTAGCTCGCTCATGCGCCACCACACGGGTACCCACATCCTGCTTGGGGCAGCCCGGCGCGTACTGGGCGATCACGTCTGGCAGCATGGAGTACAGAAGGGAGTTGAGCGTACCCGCTTGGACGTCTCCCACTTCAAGCGTATCGAGCAAAAGGAGCTGCGGGAGATCGAACGCTTGGCTAACGCGGTCGTGATGGAGAACCGCCCCGTTGGTACGAGCTGGATGGACCGAAACGAAGCGGAACGAAAATATGGTTTCGACCTTTACCAAGGGGGCATCGTGCCCGGCAAAAAAGTTCGGGTGGTGGAGGTGGAGGGGTGGAACGCCCAGGCCTGCGCGGGAACCCACTGCACGCGCACGGGAGAAGTTGGGTTCATCAAGATCGCACGAACTGAGCGAATTCAAGATGGCGTCGAGCGAGTCGAGTTCGTGGCGGGAGATGCCGCGCTGAAGTTCGCGCAGGCGCAGGAGAGACAACTCGCCAAGGCGGCTGAGGTCCTGCGCACCACTCCTGAGCGGGTGGCAGCGGCGACCCAGGAGCTCTTCGACGAGTGGAAGACCGCGCAGAAGGAACTCGACCGGTTGCGCGGTCGGCTGGCTGAACTCCGACTCATCGAGCTCCGTTCAAAAGCGAGGCAGGCTGGGAAAGTTCGCGCGATATGCGAGGAAATCGAGGGTGCCAGCGCGGATGAGCTTATCAAGATCGCGAGCGCCCTGACGAGAGAGGATAAGGGGCTAGTCGTCGTGCTGGGAACGCGCGATGCCACGGCCAAGCTGGTGGCGATGGCCGGAGAGGAAGCCGTGCGCGCGGGAGCTGACTGCGGCGGGATAGCTGCAGAGGCCGCGCAGGTGCTGGGTGGCGGGGGTGGTGGAAAGCCGGAGCTCGGCCAAGGGGGAGGCCCGAAAGCGGATTACCTGGTCGCCGCGCTCAGGAAAGCACTTGAAACGTGCAAAAAGCAACAAGCGTAGGGAGA
>JAGMBM010000061.1 GCA_023129675.1 Hadesarchaea archaeon
TACGTCTCGGGCCCCATGCACGTGGGGCATGGACGTACCTACACTGTGCCCGATGTAATCGCGCGTTACAAGCGGATGGGGGGGTTCAACGTGCTCTTTCCTATGGCCTACCACTTCACGGGAACCCCGATCGTCGGGGCCGCCAAGCGGGTCGCCCGCCGGGAACCGGGCTTCGTGCAGGTGCTCATCGAGCGTTATGGAGTTGCTGAGTCAGAACTGCCAAAGTTCGAAGATCCACACCACTTCGCCTCCCACTTCGCCCGCGAAAGCGAGTTGAGCTACCGAAAGGGGATGGAATGGCTGGGGTACTCGATCGACTGGTGCCGGGAGTTCACCACCGTCGACCCCCACTACAAAAAATTCGTCACTTGGCAGTACCACAAGCTGTACGACGCGGGGCTGATCGTCAAGGGCAAGCACCCGGTGAAGTGGTGCCCTAGGTGCGGGAACCCGGTGACCGACCACGACCTGCTGGAGGGAGAGGGCGTCGGGATAGTCGAGTTCACCCTGCTGAAGTACCGGGCCGACGACTACGTGCTCCCCGCTGCCACGCTTCGACCCGAGACCGTCTTCGGCGTAACCAACCTCTGGCTGAACCCCGACGTGAAATATGTCAGCGCTCGGGTCGGCGGCGAACGATGGATCGTGAGCGAGCAGGCCATCGAGAAACTGCGCGAGCAGGGGTACAAAGTGGGTGAAGTAGGCCCTATCCAGATAAACTTCAGCAGGAAGGTCGAGGTCCCCCTAACCCACAAACGGGTCCCCATCCTGCCCGCGAAGTTCGTCGACCCGGACAACGCCACGGGGGTGGTGGGGTCGGTCCCCTCGCACGCTCCCTATGACCACGTTGCCCTGCTCGAGCTCCAGCAACGCCTTGAGGCACTCAAAGCTTACGGAGCAAATCCGCGAGACGTGGAGGGACTGAAGCCCATCTCGCTCATCGAGGTCGAGGGATTCGGCGAGTCCCCCGCGATAGATGTCGTCGACCAGATGGGGATCAAGACTCAGACCGACCCTAAGTTAGAGGAGGCCACCGCCGAGGTCTACCGTAATGAGTTCGCGAGGGGTCGAATGCGCGAATGGGTGCCGAAGTATGGAGGCATGCCCGTCTCGCGGGCCAAGCTTGCCGTGCGCGATGACATGCTCGCCGGCAACGAGGCCGCAACGATGTATGAGTTCTCGGCGAAGCCCGTCGTCTGCAGGTGCAACACACCTGTGACGGTGAAAGTAGTCGAGGACCAGTGGTTCCTGAACTACGCCGACGAGAGCTGGAAGGAAAAGGCGCGGGGCTGCCTGGCGCGGATGGACTTGGTGCCCCCCGAAACGCGAGCGCAGTTCGCGCACACAATCAGCTGGCTCCACGAGTGGCCGTGCACTCGCAGCATCGGCATGGGGACACCCGCACCCTGGGACCCGAAGTGGATAATCGAATCCCTCAGCGATTCGACGAT
>JAGMBM010000062.1 GCA_023129675.1 Hadesarchaea archaeon
ATCGACAAGGGCGCCGAGTTAATCGAGAGCTACCTCGGACGCGTGCTTGAGGATGTGGGGAAAATCCTCCGCGTGACAAAGGTGGAAAAACCGAAGCGGATTTGTCTGTACGTGGCGCAGGATTGGAAATGGCAGGCCTATCGCATTGCCATGAAGCGTGTAGGGGAGGAAAAGGTCGACTTAGGCGCGCTGCTTCGGGAAATCGGAGAGAAACTCGGGCTCAGGTTACACAAATCCGACCTGTCGAAGTTCCTCCAGCAGACGGTGAAGGAGCTTCGCGGGATGCCCTCGGAGGAACTTGAGATCTTGGAAACCACCGAGATCGATGAATTACAGGTCATGCTTGAGGCTGCCGACTTCATCCGAGAGCAGCTGAACGTGAAAGAGGTGCGCGTGTTCAAAGCCGATGACGCCGCGAGATACGACCCGCAGGACCGTGCTAGGCTCGCGGTTCCGATGAGGCCAGCAATCTTCATTGAATGAGTGATCTCATGGTCAAGGTTTCAGATGCCGTGCGGGATCTTCGCTACCTACTCAATCGAGGTTACCCCCGCGACTCAGCCGTGAACTTCGTCGCGAACCACTATCGATTCCCGCTTAACCAACGCCACCTGCTGGCACGCTGCGTGTTTTCGAGGCGGGAGGTGACTGAACATCGCCGAAAATCGGTCGGAGCTAGTGCCGTTCGAGGCAAGCGCCTAGGTGTTGATGGCTACAACGTCTTGATAACCCTCGAAAGCATCCTCACCCGCAAACAAGTCGTGCGATGCGACGATGGCTACGTCCGAGACCTACGTGCGATTTTCGGCAAGTATCGCGTATCCCCCGCGACCCCCCGAGCGCTCACGGAGCTTTTGCGAATCATCGCCGGGGCAAAGCCGAGTCACGTCGAGCTCTTATTCGACAAGCAAGTGAGCAGGAGCGGTGAGCTCGCGGGCATGGTGAGGCAGCGACTCGAGCAAACGAAGCTGAAGGGCGATGCTCAAGCGACCGGTGGGGTTGATTTGAAGCTCCGTTCATTTGAAGTGGCCGCAAGCAGTGACCGCGCGATAATTGGGCGGGCAAAGGCAATTTGGGACATCCCGGCCTGGTTCCTGAAAGAGAGGACAGCAAAGATTGTCGATTTGACGGTACTTTAAGCTTATTAACCTTAAAAACGAATGTTATTTAACCTAAAAGATGAACAAATGCTAGGGGGTGGGGTGTAAAATGGCTA
>JAGMBM010000063.1 GCA_023129675.1 Hadesarchaea archaeon
AAAACAATGGAAAAAACAGATTTTCCATCAACAAATGTCTTGGTGCAGGTCCCAGGGTTCGCGTCGTATAAACATGCCGCAGCTTATGTATGTCCAAAATGCGGCTTCGTTGAACTTTACGTAGAATAGGAAGAATTAACTTCCGTTTGACGTTTACACCTCTAGGCCGGGGGAATATTCGAGTTTATCTTAATTTTTAAACCATGGTGATATTTAGTTTCATGTTGTGTTTCCATTTTACCCCAAGACAAACTAGCTAGGTCAAATAAGTTTACAAAACCCGGTTTGACCAAGCTTTAATGAGATAGCTATGTCAACGATTTCAGGACCGATCCAAGTTTCCTGAAATCCGCCTGCAGCCTTTGCTTCGTTTCGGCACCATAGAGGGCTGCGGCTGGATGGTAGGTGAGGAATAGCTTGAAACTCGCGCCGGCGTAGGTGCAGTCGAGCAACGCGCCGTGCTCCCTACCCATGACCACATGCCTGCCTAACAACTCTTTGGCGGATATCCGACCAAGGGCGATGACGAGTTTTGGTTTTATTGTAGAAATCTGCTCCTCGAGAAATGAGCGGCATGCCTCGATTTCATCAGGTAGGGGATCCCTGTTTCCTGGCGGACGACATTTTAGGGTGTTGGCAATGTAGACCTCTTCACGCCTTAACCCCGCCTCAAGCAAGAGTGCGTTTAGATTTTTGCCGGAAGCCCCAACGAACGGAACGCCCCTTTGATCTTCCCAAAACCCGGGAGCTTCAGAAACTATCATAACCTCAGCCGTTGGCGGCCCGTCGCCAAATACAACATTCGTCCGCGTTTTATGTAATCTACAACGCTGACACACCTTCGCTTTTGCCTCTAGCTTGCGTAGTGTCTCTCTAACAGCATTATGTGAATTACTCGTTGCACGCATTAAAAACGCCCTCTTGTTGCACAGAAAGATCATAAACATTGGGTAAAAATTGACCGGTTTTCTCGCACCGACGCCTCGAATTGGTTTCTAGGCGCAGCTTGTGTAATTTTCCACGACATCCCAGTTTAAAAACATTACTTGGTGCGCTCCAGCTGGGGCTCGAGCCTCTCGTAGACGCGCTTGAGCAACAACAGGTCTTCCTTGCAGTGGTCGACTATCAACTTCCGCGCCTCGTGGTCGCCCCGCGCGGCTAGCTTGGAAAGGGCCGATACGTCACCCCCGTGAAACTCGAGTATCCTCTGAAATCCGAAAAATCGTGCAACGGATTCAAGCTTGTAGCTGGAGAGAAGCAAGTGCCCGCGGGACCACTCGCAGAGGTCGAGCATCGGGATTTCAATCAACTTGCTGAGGTCAACTTGGTGGAAGGCCGCGCGCGCGAGCAG
>JAGMBM010000064.1 GCA_023129675.1 Hadesarchaea archaeon
GGCGAAAGGAGATATCGCTCGACAGGTTCAAGTGGCCAAGGCGACGGGTCTTGATCACGTAGAGCTAGACGGCGCGGTGCCGAACCCCTACCTCACTCTCACCGGGGAAACCAAGCAAGAAGTTAAAAGCGCGGCCGAGCGAGCCGGCATATCCCTCTCGCTTCACCTGCCATACAGCTACGTCGGCGCTAATGTCTGCGCACCCGATGAGATTGACCGTCAGGCGGCAGTTAAGCTCCACAAGCGCTACCTCGAGTTTGCCTCAAGTATAAGTTGTGAATACTGCGTGCTTCATCCGGGGGTAGTGCCATTTTACCACGCGAGTGGCAAGTACCTCGGCCTAATTCGGGCTAACTTGGTCCGCAGCGTGCTCGAGCTAGGCGAGTTCGCGGCTGCTCGAGAAGTTGTGCTCCACCTCGAGAACAACACGGCTTTTGACAACGTGTTCTACGAGCTCGAGGAAGTTTCTAGCGTAGTTGAGGAGGTTCGAAGGCATGGGATAGATGTCTACTTCAACTTCGATATCGGGCACTGGCTCACCCGCGCGGATGTTGGCAAGCCTGTGCCGAATCCGCCGGAAAAAATCATCGAGGAAATCCCCGATGGCATGTTTAAAGAAGTGCACCTGAACGACTACGTGCCGGGCAAGCGCATCTTTCACCCGCCGCTACAGGAGGGCTTGGGCCTGCTCAAGCGAGAGAATCTCGTGCGTTACGCGCAGCTTGTCAGGGATAAGGGCGCCGAGCTAATCGTGGTCGAGACCGCAATCAGGACAAATGAGCAGGTGATGCGCCGCAATGAAATCATGCAGGGGGAGAACGGGTTTTTAAGGGCGATCTTCGGGTGATCCCTTACCAAATGTTTTTTTGATCGGGAGGCCAGGGTGCGGGAAGTCGATCGTCTATCGGATACTCGAGGAAGAGCTTCGAGCGCGAGGCTATGAGGGCGAGATCAAGCGCATCGACGATTTTCCATTTTTGAAACACATCTTCGACACAGATGTTGAGTACAAACGGCACCGCCCAGCCCCGGGTGGAGGGGTGAAAATTACTGATGATACGGTTTGGGATGAGCTCTCGAAGGCGCTGAACCAAGAGGCGCTTAAGCTACAATCGCCGAGCCGATTGTTATTTATTGAGTTTTCGCGTGACGATTATAGACGGGTATTCAAACACTTTGATTCTGAGCTGATACGCAACTCACTCATCATTTACATCGACTGCCCATGGAACGTGTGCTGGGAGCGAAATGTTCGGCGTGCTAAGCTGGAAAAAGGACTGGATGCACACTTGGTTTCAAAAGAGGAGATGGAGATCACTTACAAACATGATGATCACGAGGAGCTCTCAAAACACATCGAGGCGCCAGTGCTCGTGGTGAGAAACGATTTGGATGATTTTGAGAAGTTGGGGGAGGAGCTTGAAAAAGTCGCTGACAAGATTTATAAATTTGGATAAGCGAGGGGTTCGGAGGTGAGAATAAAATGAGGGCGCAGAAGCCTTCGTTAGCCTCGCGGATATTCTCATGACTTAAACGAGGTACTTGGGTAGCCATTCGCGGGAGCAAATGCAACGATCAGTTTACGGTGATTGTGGCCGGTTCTGAGCAAGTTGTTTTTACATCTGATGTTTAAGTTAACAAGGGGCCCATGAACAAGCTTAACTTTGAGCCAATCTGGTTTGATTCGTTGGGGGCTAAATCATCGTGCACGTTAGTCAAAACACCTGACGTCAGTGTGCTTATCGACCCAGGGGTAGCGGTGATGCAACCGAGCTTCCCGGCCTCATGGGCGAAGAAGCTTTACTGGGAGACTCAAGGGAGGCTTGCTATCAAACGTGCGAGCCGCAAAGCAGATATTGTGGTGATTTCCCACTATCACTACGACCACTTCACCGACTTCGACCGCGCGCTCTACAAGGGGAAGCTCCTGCTAACGAAGAACCCGAACAACTGGATAAATGATTCCCAAAGAAGGCGGGCGGAGCATTTTTTCGATAATGCCAGTAGAGCGTTTGGTAAGGTTCCTTTAGAAAAAGTACTCCAAAAGCGTCGAAAGCAAGTGTATGACAACCCGCTCGATGATATTCCACGAGCTCGAGACAAGGATTTCGGCGACTACAATCACCGACGGAGGGAGCTGTTCAGGAAGGGACTCAAGTGGTTTAGAAATCGGGCAAATAATTGGAATTCCGCAAAGTGGATTCCTGAGCTGAAGTTTAATGACATCGAGGCAAAGTTCCCTGAGAATAAAGAATTCAAATTTGGGCGCACCAAACTGAGATTTACCCCGCCAATGTTTCACGGAATCGAGTTTTCCCGAGTGGGCTGGGTGTTTGCGACAGTTATCGAATACGGTAAGGAAAAGCTGATTCATTCATCGGACTTGGATGGTCCCATCATCGAAGATTACGCTGACTGGATCATTCGAGAGAATCCCAATGTGCTGATAATCGATGGTCCAATCACGTACATGTTAGGCTATCTGACCTCTAAAATAACCTTAAATCGTACAATCGCGAACGCCTTGCGGATTTTGAAAGAAAGCGATGTAAAATTAGTGATTTACGATCACCATTTACCTAGGGATCCCAAATTTAAGGAACGAACGCGCGAGGTTTGGGAAACGGGAAAGCAACTAAATAAAAAGGTTTTGACAGCTGCTGAATATGTTGGAAAAACCCCAAAAGTTCTGGAGTGTAAAGGCTAAGCCTTCGTCCAAACGAGAAATCTGCCGTTTTTCCCTCCCTGCATGATTAGGCCTTTCTTTTCCAATCTTTTGAAAGTATTCGCCACGCGTATACATAGCCTAGTTTAAAACAAAAGTGATGAAATAACAAATCTGTGAATATGAGCACTATCCTAAACTCAAAGCAGCCGTGGGTTAAGAAAGCCTTGCTTTGCGATAAACTGAGTGGGAAGAAGGTAAAGTGCAACACATGTGAGAGGCGCTGCGTTGTCCCACTTGGCAAGCTCGGATTTTGTAAAACCCGGCAAAACCTAGATGGCGAACTTTATACCCTGCAGTACGGTCTTTCGAGCGGGATTTCAGCCAACCCGATGGAGAAAAAGCCCTTCTTCCACTTTTGGCCGGGTAGCTATGCTTTAACGGTCGGGAGCTGGTCGTGTAACAGCTTATGTCCTTGGTGCCAAAACTTCCACATAAGTAAATTTTCACCAGACCCAGCCCGGAGCGAGTACATAGCTCCAGAAAAATTCGTGGAGCTCGTGGAAAAATATAAATGTCAATCCACGAGCATCTCGTTCAACGAGCCAACCCTATCGCTTGAATGGTCGCTCGATGTCTTCAAGCTCGCGCGCGGGAAAGGTTTCTACAACACATTCGTCACCAACGGCTACATGACGCTCAAAGCGTTGCGAATGTTATACGATGCCGGGCTCGATGCTCTGTGCATAGATGTCAAAGGCAACGCTGAAGCAGTTCGGAAATATTGCGGGCTCGATGTTGAGGTCGTTTGGCGGAACGTGCATGAAGCTAAAAAAATGGGGATGCATGTAGAGGTCGTCAATCTCGTTATCCCCGGAGTCAACGATCGCGTAGACCAATTCCGCAACCTCGCTCGCCGTCACTTGAGAGAGGCGGGCAAGGAGACCCCCTTACACTTCACAGCTTACTATCCAGCGTACAAATTTGATGCGCCTCCGACACCAGTTGTCGTGCTTGAGAGAGCTCACGACATAGCCGTATCGGAAGGGCTTGAGTTCGTCTACCTCGGCAACGTTTCCAGGCATCGGTACGAGAACACTTACTGCCCGGGGTGCAGGGAGCTGTTGATCGAGCGTTTCGGAGTTGAATTAGTCAAAGTAAATTTGAAGGGAAATTGCTGTCCCAGTTGCGGACGTGAAATACCTATCACAGGGGAAATTTAATGAATTATTTTTCTCCCATCGTCAGCGCGAGCACCGCCATCTGCGCGTGCAGCCGGTTCTCCGCCTGGTCGTAGATCACCGAGTGGGAACCATCCATGACCTCGTCGGTGGCCTCCTGCCCTCGAAACACAGGCAGCACGTGCATGATGATTGACTTCGGGTCCATCCGATCGACGAGCTCTTGATTTAGAATCCAGTCGCGGTACTTTTCGTGCAGCTTGATCTCGTTGGCCTTGCCGAATTTGTCCATTCCCTGCATCACGCACGCGTGGGATGCCCAGCTCCGCGGGAAGACGATGTGGGCGCCTTCGAGTGCACTCTTGAGATCGTCGGTAATCTCAAACTCCGCGCCGCTTGCCTTGGCATTTTTGCGGCAGAGGTCCATGATCTTTGGGTCAAGCTCGAATCCCTTGGGTGCGGCAACTGACACATCGATCCCGTAGCGGCTCATTATCAGCGCCTCCTCCTGAACGCTTCCCCATGACCTAATCTTATCCGAGTAGGCCCACATGATCACATAGCGCTTCCCCTGGTATTTCGGAATTTTCTCCTGGACGGTGAGCATGTCAGCGAGCCCTTGGCAGGGGTGATAAACATCATCGGCCATATCAATCACCGGAACCTCACAGTGCTCCGCGTACTCACGAATCATCGCATTACCCTTGCCGTAAACGTAGTTAACCGCCGACTCCAAGATGCGGATACCTAGCCCGTGCCCATAGCGCTCGTACATTCGTGCCATGTCCTTCGGCAGCTCCCCCTCCCCAGCCCGTGTCGTGGTGACATCTACGAACTGCGCGTGACCCCCCAGAGCTGTCATCGCCGCCTCGAACGATGCACGGGTGCGGGTGGAGGTATTGTAAAAAAGCATGAAAAAAGTCTTGTCCTTGAGCAGGGACTGAAGCTTGTGGGCGTAGTATTTTTTCTTCAAATCCTTCGCGAGCTCGAACGTCGCATCGAGTTCCTCGCGCGACCACTCCTGCGTCGTTATCAGATCCCGCCCGTATAGCTCGACCACTCCATCACCATTTCTCTCAATTCATACCAACGTTTTAGCCTTTCGCAATCCTTTTTGATGCGGTACAAGTTTGGGCTCAACCCCTAATTACCGCATGGTTCATTATACAATTTTTAACCTTCCATCGCAAGTTTTTACGCGCTGAGCGCATGCGAGTAGAACCTCTGACCCCTGCCATCGAGGACTCGTTCCTCAAGTTTATCAAGCAAGATGTTATTAGCAATTTCTTCGCCCTTCTGGATCTGAAGTTATACAGAGAGGAAACCAAATTTTGGGTAGCGCTGGAGGATGCAGAGATCTTGGGTTTCATGCTTGAACATGATGGGAGAGACTTGAACCTTCGAGGCGGTGGAAAAAGTGCAGCCGAACTTTTGGATATGGCTAGCTTAACCGAACCGCTCATCAATATAGAGCCTCGACACCTCCCAATCCTAAAGACTTTTTATGGGCCTCTCAGGCGTTTGGGTCCTCCGACCGAAGAGAAAATTGCTACCTTGTTGGTCATGGGGATGGATAAGAAGCACTTCAAGCCCATTATCGAACAGAATCCCAAAGAACTGGGAGCGAACAAGCTGGAAGCAGTTGGGAACTTGTACAGGAATTTCTATGATGAGGCCGAGATGGGCCCCATTACGCGCGATGACATCCTGAAGGCGTTCAGGGAACGCCTCATCTACGGGACTTATGAGGGAGGTGAGTTAGTTTCCTTCGCCAGCGGCGTCACCATAGAGGACCTGTCCTATGTGGGCCACGTTTACACCCTTCCAAAATTCAGGGGTAGAAGCCATGCTACTTCGACATGTTCTGCTCTGGTGAATGCACTCCTTGACCGCAGTGAGAAGGTAATAATTATGGTTTTAGCAGATAACAATACTGCTCGAGAGATGTATAGGAAGATTGGATTTATCGAGACCGGGCATGAGTTCTTGGCGTTTAAGGCCCGTAAAATCAGGTGAGAGGTAGGAGTTGACAGAAAAAATCCTTATAAAACACTTTCAGATAATGTATATAATCTACGAATTGAGGTGAAGTTGAGGTAGAAACCATGCGTGAATCCATCGTCATCGAGGGGCTGAGCAGGTACTACAACGGTTTCCTCGCTCTCGACAATCTCTCGCTGAAGGTAAGGAAAAATGAGGACGTCGCGTTGCTCGGCCCAAACGGTGCGGGAAAGACCACCGCCCTCAAGATCCTGTGTGGGCTCCTCCGCCCATCCTCGGGTACGGCCTACATCAACGGCGTCAACGTCATGGAGGAGCGCGAGCGAGCGATTTCGATGGTGGGGACCATGTTGGAGACACCCGAGTTTTACCCTTTCCTAACCCCCGTGGAAACCCTCAGCTACTTGGGGAGGCTCCGAGGAATGAGCGGGCAGGGGTTGAAAAGTAGGATAGAGGAGGTCATCAAACTTGTCAGGCTTGAAGAATGGGCTAAAGTCAAGATAGGAAAATTCTCGCGGGGGATGAAGCAGCGTCTAGCGCTGGCGCAGGCCTTTCTCCACGATCCGCCGATCTTAATTCTCGACGAGCCGGCGTTAGGCCTTGATCCCAGGGGCATGATGGAGGTGCGGGAAATCCTAAAGAAGGCGAAAAAGGAGAAAACGGTTTTCTTGGCCTCACACCTCATTACAGAGGTCGTTCAAGTGTGCGACAAAGTGGCGCTGATTGATCACGGTCACTTGCTCGTCTACGATAGTATCCCTCGCCTGAAACGCAAGTATCGAACGTCATTGGAGGGTGTTTACCTCAAGCTCACGGAGGCGGCCATTTGAGCGAGTTCGAGAAGCTGAAAATAGTGACTAAATACGAGTTGCTGAAGCAGTTCCGGAGAAGGAGATTTTACGGAGCTTTGGTGCTTACCCTCCTCGCCGTGATCTTAATCATAGCGCTCTACAAAGGGTTGGATATCCCTGGGAAGTTATCTCCCCTCATCTCCGATTCCCCTGAACTTTTTGCGTTATTCGTAACGTCGGCAGGTGCAACCATACCAATTTTTGCAGCTGTGTTCTTCGCTGGGGACTCCATCGCTTCAGAATTCGAACATAAAACTGGTTACATCCTTTTCCCAAATCCGGTAAAGCGAAGCACTTTTGTCGTCGGGAAATATATCGCATGCCTTACTGTCACATCCCTTATTGTCATTTTTGCCTACGTCACCACGGTGATAGCGTTAGTCGGGATTTATCAACAGTTGCCAATCGAGGTATTTGGTTCGCTTGCCCTTGCACTGGTTTATGCAAACAGCGTGCTGGGTATCGCATTTCTCTACAGCTCAGCGCTCAAGGGAAGCATGGGTGCCACGATAGCCACACTCTTAACAATCATGCTAGTTTTTTCTGTCATCGAAGTCAGTTTGATATTTGCAAACATTGACCCGTGGTTCATGCATGGATATGCGGGCGATTCGATTGCTAGTGTGTATGGGGTTCCTTTCGCGGCGGCGTTCGGTGGGGGGATGCCTGGGGGGATGGAGGCGAGGAACCCGGATCCGACTACAAGCTTTTTTGTAATGTTAGGATACTTTATCGTCCCATTCATCCTGAGCATTTGGCTGACGAAGCGCAGGGAGATGCTCTAGCCCTAATATCTTTTTGTCTGACGCGAAACACTGTTGTTGGATCGAACATGCTGAGAAATCTGCGAGAGGCGTTAAAGGGACAACTGACGGACGAAGAGCTCAAGCAACTAGGGCGCGCATTCGACATCGTTGGAAATATTGCGGTGGTTAAGCTGCCTGATGGGCTTCTGCCCAAAAAACACCTCATCGGCGAGGCCCTAATGCATGTCCACCGCCACGTTCGAACGGTCCTCCGCCAGACGAGCGCGGTGAGGGGCGAGTTTCGGACGCGTGAATTAGAGGTCATAGCCGGCGAGCCCGAAACCGAAACAACTTATCACGAGAGTGGATGTAGCTTCAAAGTTGACCTAGCTAAGGTGTATTTCTCACCTCGATTGGCTCATGAACGTCTCCGCATCGCCCAGCTGGTTAAACCCGGTGAAATAGTGACAAACCTGTTCGCTGGTGTGGGGTCCTACTCGATTGTCATAGCTAAGCACGGCCAAGCTTCACGGGTTTACTCGATCGACAAGAACCCGGCGGCATTCGACTACATGTGCACAAACATCCGCATCAACAAGGTTGGGGATCGAGTGATGGCGATTTTGGGAGACGCGAGGGAGGTGGTAGAAACTCATTTGAGGGAGAAAACAGATCGAGTACTCATGCCCTTACCAGAGCTCGCCCGAGAGTTCTTCGACGTCGCATTGCTCGCGCTGAAGCCCGAGGGAGGCATGGTGCACTTCTACGATTTTGGGAAGGAACCCGAGCTTTTCAAGCCCTCACTCGAGTTTACCCGCGCCGCCGCGGCTGCGAAGGGGAGAAAGGTGGAGTTGCTCGAGAGCAGGGCGATTCGCTCTTATGCCACCAGAGTTTATCACATCGTGCTCGACTTGAAAGTATCCTAGGCCTGGCGCACGGTTATTCGATCTCCTGTCCGTGCAGCCTTAAATTTTTCAGCACCGCTCTTTATCCGAGCAAAAGTGTTCACAGGACTGATTGGCTGCGAGCGCCCAAAGAAGATACAGAAACCCGGACCCTCGGGCCAATAAGAGACATCACCCGCTTGAGTTTTTGGTGTTGGATTTTCCGGTTCAACTTTTACCGGAATGCCGAAGTAAACCTCCTCCTTCCAGATCTCCACTTCTGCATCGAACGGCAAAGCTTTCCAAATTGCATCGCAGGTATTGGGACATTGCTTTTCCAGTAACTCATCCTCGACCTCGAAGTCGCGGCAAGCGATGACAATTTTTCTCACAGGGGCTATACCTCCAATATCTCGAGCTTGAAAATTTTGTTATTGAGCCAGTTTTTAAATTGAATCGTTGAGTATTTCTATTTGATAGATTTTAGGGTCATCCCACATCTCACAAGTTCTTTGAATTGACCACAGGTAATTTCCATTCCACGCAAGAGCCCAAGTATCTTTTGCGGGGGGATAAATCTCACCAACGAGATTTCCTTCTATTGTAAATTTACCAATACCTTTTTCGCACCCGCCACTTGCCCAGAAATAATTTCCAGTCCAGACTATATCACTATCGAAACGAATATTATTTTGAAGATATATCTCACCAACAAGATTTCCAGATTTATCAAGTTTGTACAATTTGGATCCGTCTCTACTTTTCAAATAAAGGTTATATCCATCAGTGGTCATACCCATTGTTCCGCCCTTTTCCTTTTCAGGAATTTCAAAGGAGTCATAAATCGTTATGTGGCCATCTTCTAATTTGAATTTAAATATTTTTAAAAGACTAAAGTCGTTCACCCAAAAATATTCTCCATCGTATGCCAATCCTCTTGGGTTCATAATTTCATCATTTCCATATCTTTGGTAATCCCCCGTAACCGGGTCTATTTTTATAAAATCGAGTGATTCACCTATCTCACCGCTACCTAGACTAAATCTCCAAAGGTTATTTTCAGCGTAAACAAGGGCCCAACCAAAAGAAAGACCTTGACCAATTTTCTTTATCGTTCTTCTTGTTTCATCCACTTTATCATAGACATAAAGATATCTATCTTCAGGGGCCCCAGGTATATAATTTAATTTAAAGTTTTCTACATCCTTGTAATCAAATTCTGGTATCGAAATACCGCCTTCTCCATAATCATTATTTTCGATTTCTGCGGTAGAACCACCATAAACAGATATTGGGGGTTTTTGCCCGGTCCCGATATTTTCAAATTTGTTTTTTATAACAACAATATGAGATTCCATTCCTGCCGTGATAGCCGCATATTCTTCATTTTTGAAATAATTTCCTTCTAAATATGCGGTAGTTTTTTCACAATGAACCCCATAGTGGCCATCTCTAATGACATTGTACAGTATCTGAACATTTTCATTATATTGCTCCAAGGCAATTTCATGGTAGCCATTTCTATATAACGTATTGGATCTAAAAATGGGCTTAGATCTTTCTGCGTACAATCCTTCAGCATTATTCCATCTTATAATTGAATTAGATACAACAACTTCGGAATCAAACTGCTGTATTCCCATTTCGCCAAACTCTACAATTACATACTTAAATTCGCTATTTTTTGTGTTACTCAAATATATCCCTTGCCAATCGCCATTGATAGGGTCATCGGCATCAGAAGTGAACCATATTCGTTTTTCTGGAGTCCCGACAGCTTTTAAGGTGCCCCCCTCAACCGCTATACCTAGTTTTTTCCAAGGTTCTTTATACCCCCTGTAGTGATTGAACTTGACCGTGGTTCCGGGTTCGATGATCAACGTAATCCTTGGAGGCACTACCACGGTGCCTGTAACTAAGATTTCCCCCGACCAAGTTTCGTTCTGCTTAAGAGTGCCGGCCTTCGTCACTGGCTCCCTAGGCGCTTTCATCAGCGTGAGGTAAGCAACACCTCCGGTGAGGATGATAAGAAGCACTAGCGCAGCGGTTAAAAGTTTCTGGTTCATTAATCTCCCAATTAAGGGCGAATTTGCCCCCATATAAAGAACCTCCGCTCAAAGCCTTGGCGGGATGTTATGGCAACGCGGGAGTTTGGAGCGGTGTGCGACGTAAGCGTGCTGGTCGACCGCGCGAGCTTCGAGCAGGCGCAGCGGTTGCTGGACGGAGGCGAGCTCTACTTGCCGTCTGCGACCTACTCTTGGCTGGCGCGCGACAAGCTGATCGCCGTCCGGGGCAAGGCGCTCGGCTACAGCCTGGTGAGCCAGTTCGTGCGGGACCGAAAGCTGGTCGTCGTCTACCTGCCGGAGCTGCTCGATGAACTTTCGCGACGTCTGCTTTTTGGGGTGGAGCGAGAGGTGCCGCTCACTGACCTGCGGGCCTTGATGCTGGCGGCACACCTTCGGCTGCCCCTGCTGACGTTCGATGGAGGGGTCGTCGAGCGCCTGCGGGAGCACGTGGGGGCGCGGACGCTTTGGCAGCTCGACGCGCACGCTGACTGGCTGGCGCTCCGCGAGGTACTCGAGCTCTACCGCGAGCTGGCGAGCGATGTAGGCAGCTACATCCACAAAAACTTGAACGATGAGCGCGCGTTCGAGGGCTTGGTCGATGAGCTTCGAAAACAGCGCAGCGATAGCCTGCGGGGGGTGGTGGCAGCCGTGCGAAAGTTGAGCCAAGCAGGGGCAAATCCTGGCGAGCTCAGCTTTGAGTATGTAACATGGGACCTGACGCCGCTCCTGCGCGAGTACCTCGAGCAGCACGTGTTGCAGCCGGAGGTCGTGCGAGAGCTGTGCGAGCGAGCGTTGCTGCTGGTCGCGAACCCACGCGGTTGATACAATCAGCCAAATTCAGAGGCAGACGCGTATGGTCGAGGAAAGCATAAGCTTTATACAATCGTATGCAAATAAGGATTTCGGTGTTATGAAACGGGCAACCATTCCTATTTCCCTGCCGATTGAGGAAGTAAAGAAGATCGACGACATGCGCGCGAAGTTGGGGTACCGTTCGAGAAACGAGGTGATAAGGGAGTCTATCAGGCGCTTCATCGAGGAAGTCGGAGAGATGAGAATCATCAAGTTGCGAGATGTGCCCAGAGAGAAGGCGAAGCGAGAGATATTGGATTATCTCCGAAAGAAAGAGATCGCATACCCTAGCGACATAGCTGATGAACTAAGGCTAGATTACAGATTAGTAGCCGACATCATCCGCGAACTCTGGGAAGAAAAGAAAGTTGAAGATGTTAAATGATCCTCAGGGACATTGGGGACGGCATCATGGGCGAGAGGATCAGGTGCGAGTACCGGAAGAGCACCAAACCGATCTTGATAGCGAAAGGTGCACACAGATATCAGAGAATCATCATCCACGGCTTGCCTGCGGAATGCTGGATTGAAAAGCCAATTAGGCTCTCGAAATAGTTCAAACTTACATGAACGCCTTTGCGTCCTCGCGCTCTCGGCCACTGCGTCGTTCAAACTCTTTCGCAACCTCCTCCAAACTGGCACCGTGCGCCGACTCGCGCGAGCGCCTCTGTTTAACCCTCACGAAGATTGGGTGGTTGACGGCTTCCCCCGCGATCAAGGCCTCACCCACGGGCAGCGAGGAAATCATGTCCGCGACCTCCCCCGTTATCGCCTCCGACGACTGCTTGATGTGCTCGAGGTCGTAGGGGTTAGTGATGCGGAGGATGATGTTGGTGTTCGCCTGCGATAAAACGGTCGTCGATAGCCTCACCGGGCGCTGGGAGATGAGCACGAGCGAGGCGTAAAATTTGCGGCCCTCGCGAGCGAGCGTTTCGATTATCGACCTAGAAATTGCCGCCCTCTTGGATTCGCTCGATGGACAAAACTGATGGGCCTCCTCCAAGCAGAGCACGAACGGGGGTACGCGTCCACGCTTGCGGGCGTTGAATAGCCTCCGTGCCGCGTACGCTACGAGCATCTGTTTTTTCCTCAAACTTGTAATATCGCTCAAATCAACTATCACAGCTTTTCCGGGCTCAACGATGCTTTCCCAGCTCGGGTAATCGGCGCGGTCGAACAAGTCAAGCGAGCGGAGGTTGAAGAGCCACCCCAGCAAAGCCTGCTGAAGTTGTTTGTGGATTCTCTCATCCCGCTCTACGTGCGCGATCACCTCGTCGAGTCCAAAGGGCTCCTTGCCCGATCGCATCTCAGCTTGGAGCTTACTTAGCACGCGCTGGAGCTCCCGCGCCTGCACGTCGGACATATCCGGCACGAATTCCTTGAACTGCCATGGGCTGAGGTTCGGCACACCTATCCTGAGTTCCCTCCCTTTGACGATGCTCACCCGGTCGGAGAAACTTTCAGCCAGGCCAACGTACTCGCCGTGGACATCGATTACGACTACTGCTACGCGCCCCCGCTCGGGCAGACGGTCGAGCAGCTCCTCAACCACCACAGATGCAAAATGTGACTTCCCCGCGCCAGACATCGCGAGTACCGCCACGTGCTTGCGTAACAGCTTCGTGAGGTCGAGCCTTACGGGAACCTCATGGTGCCTGAGCTTCCCCAGTTCAACCCCACCGTCCTGATTTAACCCGAGAAAGCGCATCAGCGCCTCCGGTTCGGCCTCGCACACCTTCTGCCCTGGTGACGGCGGAAAAGTGGTCCGTTCGAGCCTATTTTCACCCTGGACCCCAAGCGCCTGAGCCTCGGCTATGAGGTACTCCCAACGATCAGCTGGAAAAATCGCCGTCAGGGGCCTGCCGCCTCGCTCGTACTCCTTGACCGATTCGGCCCGCATGAAGTACCGATTGGTTTTGATCAAGCCCGTGACGAAAGCTATCACCCGGCCCTCCTCGGTCTCGACCTCCACGAACTGCCCCTGTCTGACCGGCATTCTGCACCCGTTCTCAGTGACCACGAAGGTGAACTTGCTCGGCGAGGGGCCATCCACGGTCGCGACCACGGTTCCTAACTCCACTCGATCACCTCAGAATGGTTTACGGTGCCGCCTCAAATCGAGCAATGCCGAGGGCCCGAGGCGGTCCGCGATGCTGTCTCTCACGATGCAAAGATCCTCCTCAACCAAGCGGGCACACGCATCCGCCTCGATGAGCACCGAGGGAAGGCCGAATGCATCGTGGTGGGATGAAAGTGCGTAGATGAGCGAGGCGATGCGGTCGGCGGTCCCCGCGGGTTCGCCCCCGAAATCGACGAACTCCACGCGCAGCGGGCGGTCGAATGGCACGGTCTTGAGGTAAAACGCGTGAATCCTCGCCGCCCACCCACCGAGGTCACGAAGCACGTAGCTTGCAGGCTTCTCGGCGTAGCGGAAGGTGAAGGTGCGCTCCCCCACCCCGAGCACGTGGTCGAGGAGAACGGTGTCCCGCGAGCGCTCGAGGACCTCCAGCTCCTTTTGCTTGAGCCCGAGGCCACCTAGGCTTGGGAGCACCTTACACCTTAGAATATCGATGAAGCGCCTGCCCCGGCTGTCCTTGACCGCGCCCGCAAGCAGGGCTCCCGACTCCGCGCAGGTCTCGTAAAGCTTCGTATACGCGTTGATGAGCTTGTGGTAGCGTTCGAGCAAGCTTTGGTTGTGGGGGAAGCGATCGATGTACTGGGGCACCACAGAGCCATCCAGTAACAGGAGTTTCATTTCATTTGCTCGAACCGCCTCGGTCGCGTGCTCGAGTTCGATCAGCTGACGTTCCATCCCGGCAAGGAGCTCAAATTCTTTGGCATCCAGCGGCTCCGCGACATCGATCAGACGGGGGAATTGCATCTCGCTTGGGAAGTACTCGGCCCACTCCAGCCCGGCGTCGCGGTAGTGAAATATCGC
>JAGMBM010000065.1 GCA_023129675.1 Hadesarchaea archaeon
GAGAGGTCACCGTACTTCTCGAACAACATGTCGGGATCTATCTTGAACCGTATTGGAGGAGTTTGGGAGCCGACACAAAGCGATATCTTTCGCATGTGTTTTCAATTTGTCTGCTATGCTTTTACTTCTTTCGAAACCTAAGGATTTAATTTTGTTAATGGACTAAAACGCTGGCATTTTTATCGTTTCTTCGGTTAAGAGCGAAATAAGAAACCTCGCTATTTTTAAGATGAAGCTTACGAGATTGTACCATTTATAGTTTCATCAATAAATTTCAGGTAATTCGTCATAAATACACTTTTTGAGAACAAGTTTCGGATTTTCTTCCTCCCTCGCTTTCCCATCTCTACAACACTCTCGTGGCTTCGCTCGCACGCCTCCCAAAGTTGCCCGGTGAGATCATCGCCATCGCCCACGCGGAAGAGCAGCCCAACCTTCCTATCGACGAGTTCGGGTAGCGCTCCCGCCCTCGAAACAATCACCGGAGTTTCACAGGAGAGGGATTCCGCAACCACATAGGAGAAGCTTTCCCAATAGGAGGGCATTATCGTAAAAGTGCTTCCAGAATAATAGTATGGAAGCCATCTTTGCATTTTCCAGTTGATGATCTTGACGTGATCTGAGAGACCAAGCTTCTTCACCGCTCGCCTTAGTGAAACCCCATCGTCTGTGATCAACCGTGTTTCGAAGTTCTTCCCGTGATCCTTTTCTATCAAATCCTTCACGCTTCTCAGGAGGAGAGAAATGCCCTTTTCTGGATGGTTCCTCCCGATATATGTGAAAACTGTCTTACCACCGTTGGACGGTATCTGGACTCGGCTGAACACGTTCTCATTTATTCCGTTGTAAATCACGGTGATTTTATCAGGCCCATAGCGTTTTGCCAACTCCTTTTTACATGCCTTACTCACAGCTAATACTCGCTCAGAATTTTTCACCGCCTTAGCCTCCAGCTCCGCATCTTTGCGAAGTCTACGCATGCCCCCTAGTTTAACTCTAAACTGCTCAGCAAATTTTTCCCGCAGAAATTCCGGCCGATGGGAGATATATACGAGGTTATCTAAGTGTTGGGCTCTAGAAATAAACTCCCCGAAAGCAAAACTGTTTGCGAGAATTAAATCAAAGCTCTTGTGATCAATTGGATTTTTGTCCTTGAGCAATCTGCTCGCGAAGTTCTTGCACGAAGGATAAAGAACCTCATCGTGATAAGGGCGCTCTTTGCGGAATCCGGGGGTCTTCAACAGCAAAACACTATATCCGTTCTTTCGTAGAAGCGCATCCCTCTGCCAAGGAACGATGAATGTTAGATCCAATCTAGGGTTTGTTGTCCTCGAAAATTTACCCAGTTCTGTCAAGTAGCTTAGGTACATTCCCGCTCCAGTGGTAATCTTGCTCCAGCTAGGGACTTCCCAACCCAGGACTGCCACTTTATATTTGCGCAACTTTGTCACACCCCATAATACGGAAC
>JAGMBM010000066.1 GCA_023129675.1 Hadesarchaea archaeon
CATCCCTGTGGGATGCGGAATTGTTGCCCAATCTGACCCGGATAGCGAGTATAGGGAAACAGCATATAAAGCTCAAGCGCAGCTTAAGGCCATCGAGCTCGCCAAAGTTTAATTTTCATTTAAAAAGTTCACTTTTTTTACCAACTTCTTTCACGATTTTTCCATCGTTGAACAGATAAGTCCGGTCGCATAGCTTCATCAAATCTAAATCATGCCCTGCCATTACCATTGTGTGGGTTCTTTTGAGTTCTTTTAAAAGCTTCATGAACTCTTTTTTCAACCAAGGATCAAGGGCCAGCGTTGGCTCATCAAGAACCAAAATCTCAGGCTCCATGGAGAGCACTGTTGCTATTGCGACTCTTTTCTTTTCCCCGTAGCTTAGGTGATGCGAGCTCCGGTTTTCGAACCTTTCAAGACCAACCGCTTTCAGCACTTTTTTAACCTTCCTTTTCACTTCCCATTCACTGAGCCCCATATTCACCGGCCCAAACGCGACATCCTCGAAAACCGTCGGCATGAACATCTGGTCATCTGGATTTTGGAACACAAGCCCAACTTTGCTTCTAACCTCCTTTGTTTTTTTGCGTAAATTCATTCCGAGAACACGTACATGCCCTCTTTGTGGCTGTAAAATGCCGTTTAAGTGAAGAAGAAGGGTAGATTTTCCCGAGCCGTTGGGACCTATTAAACATATGCTTCCTCCTCTTTCGACATCTAGGTTAACACCGCGTAAAGCCGTTGTACCATCAGGATAGGTGTAGTGCAAATTTTTTATTTCAATGGCTTTCATACCACCACCAAGATTAGTATTAGGAGTGAGAAAAAACTAGCGAAGAAGAAGGCATCAAATCTCTTGAATTCAAGTTCGCGTGTCAGCTTAATCTCCCCATTGAACCCTCTGGAGCGCATTGCGGTGTAAACGCGCTCCCCTCTTTCATAGCTTCTTACAAACAACGTTCCAATCATACATCCGACGATTTTTATATGTTGTATCCTGCCGAGGCTAGGTGCCCTTGCATCGCGTGCCCTGTGCATTCGCCCGAATTCATCTATGAAGATAAAAATAAAGCGGTACATAAAAGAAAGAATCATTATAAAGATTTTTGGCAGTTTCAGTCTTTGAAATCCGTTTAGGAGTTTTGGAAACGGGGTCGTTGCAGTAAGAACGATCATGGAGAGCACACAAAGCCACGATTTTACAAGCACGTTGAGAAAGATCAACAAGGCTGAGTGAGTTATTCTAAAAATGCTAATATTGTATGATCCAGCTGCGTCACCACTGCCTAAGAACGGCAGCCCTATAGCGACGAGCAGCACGAATGGAACTATCACTAAGGACCTCTTCAGGACAAATTCAAGTGGAATTCGTGAGATTAGGATAGTCGAGAAGACCAGTGCCCCGTAAAGGGCAAATTTCGGAGCCTGAGTTATTGGGGTGAAAATTACAAAGAAAAGGAAGGAAAAAAGCGTGATTATTTTCACTCTTGGATCCAAAGCGTGCACGGGGCTGCGCAAATTACTATACTGGTCCAGAAAGTGATGCTTCATAATACAGCTTCAACGTTTTTCTTTTAGGACTTTAGCCCAACCGAAAGTCACGCCGAGCATTATCAACACCCCAATCAGGCCAGCCAGCGATGTAGCAAGGTTTTCGTTTTTAATACCGGGCACGGCATAATCAGGTATCGGAGAATGTATTGCTTCTTGCCCTTCAGCTTTCTTCGCGAACCCTTGATCCTCCGCAACTCGCTCGAGACCATCTGGATCAGAGGAGGCGAAGAGCGATAGCACACATGCCATGGAAATCGCGATGATTAGCCCAGTGACCAACCATTTTCCTTTGAGCTCCATTTTTTCACCTAGATTTTTGGTAGCTTCAGCAGGTCTGCCCGCGTCTTTAGGACGGATTTAATTACCGCAATGGTGATGGCGGCCTCAACAACGCCGATTATTGCGTGGATTCCTACCATTGCTGGCAGAGCTATCCCAAGAGGCGAAGTTCCTGAAGCTGCTAACTCAAACGCGCATGCGGCCGACGCGAGCACCACAGCGATCCAAGCAGCGACGCCAGCTCCAATAATCATGCCCTTGTCCCCTTTCACAGCTTTTTTAACACTCTGGTAGATGAAATAGCCAAGGATAGTCCCAATAAGTCCCATGTTGATGATGTTCGCGCCCATCGTGGTTATCCCTCCATCTTGGAAGAATACTGCTTGTACACCAAAGATTGATCCCATTACAATCGATCCAGCCATTGGGCCGACGAAAACAGCGATGAGTACTCCACCGAGCATATGCCCGCTGGTGCCGCCAGCTACCGGCACGTTTAGCATTTGTGCCGCGAAGATGAACGCTGCCAGCACGCCTAGCAGTGGAACGTGCCTATCTCCAAGTTTTTTATTAGTCCTCCAAACTGCGACAACTAGAATCAGTATGGCGACGACCCACAATGATGCCCATACCTCAACGCTTAGAAATCCATCTGGTATGTGCATAATAGTCCCTCTGAGAGTAATACTTTTTGGTATAAAAATATTACCATCATAGAAAACTTGAAAACACCTGGCAACGAGGTCTGCAGGGAGCTGGCATGCCGGAAAAGATAATGCGAGTGAGTTTGACGTTGCCTCAAGATCTGTTGGATAAGTTAGATCGGTCTCTCAAGGCTCAAGGTTATGCAAGCCGTTCGGAGGCGGTCCGTGATGCTTTACGAGATTTTTTGGCGAGCTACAAGTGGCGCCAGGA
>JAGMBM010000067.1 GCA_023129675.1 Hadesarchaea archaeon
CCAGCCACGGCGGCAAGCGAGGGCGCGATTTCAAGCAATCCCTTGCCGCGAACGATCACGTCTTGGTAAGCGTTCATCGCATAGTAGGTGGGGAACACCTTGGCGACGCTCTGCATGAACCCTGGCATGATCTCGATCGGGAACCAAAGACCCGCCAGGGCGCTCGCCGGGAAGACGAATGCCTGCGTTGCCCCCGAGGCCGCTTCTTGCGATTGTGTGAAGGCCGATATGAGGAGCCCAAGCCCAACTCCCAGCAGGATCACCCAGGCGCTGATGAGGGCGACGAGCAGGATGCTGCCCACTATCTCCAGGCCGAACACAAAAACCCCGATCCCGAAGAAAACCAAAACCTGCATGGAGCCTACGAGAAAACCGCAAAGGATCTCGCCCCCCGAGAAACTCAGTTTGCCGATGGGGGCCAAGAGGTTGCGCTTGAACGTCCCTGCCTTCCGCTCGTTGATTATCCTCGAGGACACAGCTATCCCGCCTATCATCAAGACCATCATTATCCCCATCCCGGGAACGTACTGCTGGGCGGGGTTCCACCTTTTGTAAGCTCCATGCACGCTTTCGACCTCGAGCGGCGTTTGGAGCCCGAAGAACCCCCGGGTGACGCCATCGACGATTTGGACGACTGTATTCGCGAGTTCGCCCCTGGACTCGTCATATACCAGACGGGCGCTCTCCTCGCCGGAGCTGAAGCCGGGGGGAATTATTACAGCCGCCACGACCTCGCCGTCCAGCACTTGAGCCTCTGCCTCCGCGACGTCCTCAACCCTCTCAAGGGTCAAGATGCTGTCCAACGCGTCAAGGTAGGCGCTGGCCGTCGGGCTGTTGTCCTGCTGGACCGCGAGCACCTTGATATCAATCGAATCCTGACCGCTGAACGCCAAGCTGAAGATCGTGATGAGTAGGAGCGGGAAGGCAAACGTCCAAAACAGGGCCATTCGGTCCCTGAAGAAGATGCGCAGGCTTTTGTCGGCGATGGTCAGGACCTTCATCTCAATCCCTCAGCGTCTTTCCGGTCAGCTTGATGAAGACATCCTCGAGGGTTGGTTGTGCGACGTTTAGAGAATCGATTTGCACCCCGGCGAACGAAGCTAGGGTCACAACTCTAGCCATGACCTCGTTGGCAGCTGGGGTGAGAACCCTTAGACCCTCTGTCGTGCGAGCCGCCTTTCGCACACCCTTAAGCTTTCTAAGCTCGTTGAGCACCTTTTTGGTCACCTTTCTAGCCTTCACCTCGATCACCTCGAGCTTCCCTATCGAGCGCTTAAGCCTGGCGGGCGAGTCGAGCGCGATTACCTTGCCCCGATCCATGATAGCCACGCGTTCGCAGAGGTAATCAGCCTCCTCCATATAGTGCGTTGTCAGGAGGATCGTTACTCCCTCGGACTGAAATCGTTTGATGAGTTCCCAGACAGCTAGTCTCGCTTGAGGGTCGAGTCCTGTCGTGGGCTCGTCGAGGAAAAGTAACTTTGGTTCGTGGATCAGCCCCACCACCAAGTTCAGGCGATGCTTCATTCCGCCGGAAAAAGTCTTAACGAGGTCGTTCGCTCGGTCTTGGAGCTGCACAAGCCTTAACAGCTTATCGATCCTATCCTTAAGCTTCCCACCTTCGACATCGTGGAGCTTGCCGAAGTATATTAGGTTTTCCGCGGCCGTGAGTTCGTCGTAGAGGCCGAACTCCTGGGGCACGACGCCTATAAGGCGCTTGATCTCTTTTGCTTGTCGTTTAATATCGTAGCCCGCTATTGTAACCGTGCCTCGTGTCGGACGCAAGATCGTCGACAACATCGCGACCGTCGTCGACTTACCCGCGCCATTTGGGCCGAGTAAGCCGAAGAACTCGCCCTCTTCAATCTCCAAGTCTAGACTGTCTACCGCCTTTCGTCCGTTAAAGACCTTCGTCAAGTCGTGGGTCTCCACTATGGCCATAATTGCGCCTCAAATATTTAGGTAAACCGTGCAATATTTAAGTCACCCCCCAACCATTGAAATAAGGACACAACGGGCTTTTCATAAGGAAAAGCTTGTCAGAGAAACAGTTCAGGACGTTTCTTCGAGTTGTGTTCAAGAAAAAAAAGGAGTGTTAGGAAATGGCATACGGCGGAAGGTTCGGTGGTCGAAGGGACTTTGGTCCTCGCGAGATGCACAAGGCGACATGCTCTGATTGTGGCAAGGAGTGCGAGGTTCCCTTCAAGCCGACTGAAGGCAGACCTATTTATTGTAGGGAGTGCTTCCAGAAGCACCGGACAGAGCGAAGAGGCCCACCGCGCTATTAAATGGGCAGGTTATGGGGGCTGCTTGTTGGTTAGCGGTAGCTCTCTTAATTTCTCAGAAGAAATTTAAGCAACGTGGTCAAGTCCTTAATGGGGCCCGTAGCTCAGCTTGGCTGGAGCGCTCGGCTGATAACCAACTGGGCAGCCACCGGGAGCTAAACGCCGGTTAAGGTCCGGGGTTCGAATCCCCGCGGGCCCACCTCTCCAGTGGTGAATTTCTGGGGACCCAAGAGGTTGAACCTCGGCCAGGATCTCCTGCTTGATTTTCTCCTTAATCGCCGAACTCAGGGTTTGAACTTGGCGATTTTCAAAATCCTCAGGCGTTACACAAACCCTGTGGGGCTCGGCGAAAGCTTCCCGAACCAAGGCTTTCTCTGGGTCAACCCCGATTCCCTTGCAGAAAATCTTCATCTGTTCGAGGGACGAGAGCTTCGGCTTGGGCCTGATGCTGAAATCCTTTGCGGCGTAGATCGAACGGAGAAACTCAACGCCTTTCATCTGGATATCGTGGTAGGTGTCTATGGTGTGCCCCATCATGTAGTCGATGTAATCGGGTTGAACGCCTAGGGCCATGAGTTGGGTCTTGAAGAATTTCCGGAGCGAATGAACCTTGAGCACATACCCCCCTTCGCCTGGGGTCAACAACCCAGCCTTGAAATAGAGGTTATGAACCAATCTGTAAACCTGCTTTTCGCCTATCGGCCTCGGAACCTTGAACCGCGAATCCCTTATGAGGTGTGAGTGGTCGTGAATCACCTCGGGGGGGGTCTTTGGCAACCCTTTATCTTTGTTGGGCGAACCTTTACGGCGACTATCCAAGTAAAGTTTTAGAAGTCCGGCTGCCTCCGCACCAAGAAACGTATCGTAATCGTGGTATTTGCCTTTGGTGATCCCTGCTTCAACGTGGACGTGGATCGGTGTCATCCCGCGCTCGAGATCACGTTTTACGTGTCGGTACTGCAATTTTGCCAAGGTGCCCTCCCTAAATCCGCCCAAGGAAAACATCGAGACGATTACCCCCTCCCTCAAATCCGCCAAATCGAGGAGCTTGGAAAGTTCATCAGGGGTGGGTGCACGGTCCTTTATGACACTCTTACGGCTCAGGGGGTAGGGCAAGACTATCGAAATCCCGTTGACCCGGTAGAGGGTTTTGATGGCCTTCGCGTAGTTGTTCACCCTACCAGGGGAGAGCCCGCCATCCTGAAGCTCGGCGATGTAATTCTCCAATGCCTTTACGTGTGATTGAATCCTGTCTGGCCTCGGTGTCCCGTTGTCATCTTTCACATCGGCGATTAGATCATCTGGCCTGTTCCCAGCGCGAATTGAGAAGCGCCAAATGCGGTCCATGTAGCCATAGAGGGAGCCGGGGCTGGCGGAGCAGTAGCGCAGGAAATACCTAGCCAACTCGATCAAACTCCGATTTTCCAGCACGAACGGGATCAGCATGGGGCGTTGGCACGACAACTACGTGGTCTTCGTCACGCCGGAGGCCAAGGCGCTGGGGTGGGGCGACAAGACAATCGTGAAGGTCTCGGTGGTCGGCGGGAAGATAGTGATCGAGAAGGGGGTGGAGCTTTAATTTTACCAAGGGCGGGAAGCTGAGGCGGGTTATTTAGAAAAATCGTGTGTTGGCAGCAAAAAATATTGAGTATCGAAAGCTAAATATGCGCATTTCCCGTTTTTTTTATAGGTGCACTATGATCTCCCCTCCAACAAACGGCCCGATTAGCACAGAGATAGGTGATGATTACTTCAATGAATTGGCTTACTCAAATCTCGACTTTGTGGCCGCTCTATGCGAATTGATTGATAATTCGATTACCGGTGCCTTGAAAGAAATGCATTGTATTTTTAATATTGATGTTTTGATTTTTCCTGTAAACTCTAATCTGCTCCAAGTAACAATTGCGGATGATGGAACGGGCATTCCTCGTACAGATATCCAGGATGGAGTTTTCAGACCTGCAGGAAGAACGAGGTTTGCAGGGCAGTGCTACAAAGGACTCCGAGAACATGGTTTTGGGCTTAAGCAGGCTTTGGCTTGGCTCACAAAGGAAACTGGGTTTGGATTCGAGATTAGAACCGCGTATAAGGCATCACGGAGGGGGCTTGTCGAGTATACGAAAGTTGTGGGTCCTCTCCAAAAAAACATGTCGTGGGAAACTTCCAACAAGAGAGAATGGAATGAGTGGGTGAATCCGCGTGGGCCTAATAAGGAAACTGGGACAAGGATCAGGTTTCAGACCACTCTGGCACAAGCGAAAAGTGCGTGGAAGGAGCGCTTCCAAATTTCGCCAGAGAGTATAAGAGATATGAGAGACTTGATTAAATTCTTGAAAGAGCAATTGGGCGTGACTTGTAGGCACTTTCTTGCGACAACCAAAAGTAAACGTTTCAAGAGTTCGATTCGAATACTATGGACGGAAGGACCAGGCTTGAAGAGGCGTTCTCTCTTTATTCAACCGATAAGAATCCCGTATATCCCGCAACCCATGAGATCAACATATCGTTTCCAAACCGGTGGTAAAACCCTTCAGGCTGTGTATATCCGGGGCATTTCCGATCCGGACCAAGTCCATAATAACTCGATTTTTTATAAACATGACGAGAGGAGCCAGGGTCTTGACATAGCTCTACATGGAAAAGTTATCGAGTCAGCATTCTATCCTTGGGTAAGTACGAGGCACCCTGCTCAAAATGGTTTGGTGGGTGAGTTGTTAATTAGGTCCGACGACGTTGCAACAATTCTGACAAAAAACAAATTAGATTGGGAATCACCATTACTCATCAGACTCAAGAGTGAGATGCTTCTAGATGATTCGGAGCATCGCGGGAAAAAGACTGCCGGCCGGCTCTATTCTAACCTCATATCAAGAATTCCAACAAGTGTGAGAGCCACCAATAGACGCACACCCCCGCGCCTCAAGAGTTTTTTGGAGAGAGAACGCATTGCTATTATAACTCCTCGAAGACCCACTGCTCCGTATAGACCAATCATTTCCCTGACTGAAACGCAACTCAAAGATTATCTCGCAAATTTTATGCGAAGGGTCATGGTGGGGGTGGCAGGAGTTTCGGTCAGGCGCGAACATAAACCATGGCAGTGGTTAGCATCTGACTTGGATCTTTCTGCGGATCTCACTTATGAAGACTCCCGTGGCCTCTACATTTTCGAGTGTAAACTGGGAGACGCGGAACCTCGTGACCTCTACCAAATTTTGATGTATTGGGATGGATTTGCTGAAAGTTTACCTTCCGAAAGAGACCCGATACGGGCTTTTTTGATCGCGGAACACTTCCCCGATAGAGTTCGCTCTTTGCGAAACTACCTTTTGGAAAATAAAATGGACAAGAACGGAAACCCCTATGACATCCGATTCCGAACATGGCGCACCCTAGGACTCCGGCGGGACAGGTTGCCAACTTCTACAAGCGAGGACACGATTCGCAAATTCCTCGCCACGATAAATACTTGTAGATAGACCTTTCGCGTACCTCGGAAGTTAATGGGGATTAACTTCCACGAATTAGGCCGAATCCTCGCTCCGATTGGTAAGTTAATGTGCTCGTTTTTTCATTTCCCCTAGGGGGGTGATTCACGACCCTATAATGTTAATGTATATTAACTTTGCCTAGAGCGGGCGGTTATTCGGCTTGCCTAGTTAGTTAAGATGGGGTTTGGGCGCCACCATAGCGGAAGCCCAACCCGCGTTTCAGAACCCAGATTTTGAAAACCTTTGCGCGCGGCCGGGGAGGCAAAGAAGGTGAAGACCACCAACTCGTCTCGGCCATGCACGGCCCGCGAAAACCACGCCCAATTCCAACTTGGAGGCTGGAACTTTGCGCTAATTCCGCGGATTGCCGCAAGCGATTTGGGGCGCGGGGATAAAAGCTGTTGCGATCGAATGAGCTTTACGCGCCTGATTCTCATACCCGGCGACTTCTTGGCCCGAAGGTTCGACAGGGGCTACGCCAAGTTCGTGGCCCGAATGAGACGCAAGATAAAGAAGGGCAATCGGAGGTTGGCGATCTACTCGCTTTTTGCCCGTGCCGAGTGCGGCTTGGCGTTCGTGGTCGGGGCCTCGGCTAGCTACTTCGGCTTCGTCATCGTGGTGCCTTTGGTGCTGTGCTTCTACCCACTGATTGCGCTTGGCGACCCTTTCATGTGGCATAGGGTAATACGGGCGATTGGCAGGGGGCGTTGGATACAGGGCGTCTTTTCTCCTCAATCTCGACATGCTCTACTGGTTTGCGATCGGGTGGGTGGTCGGGTGGGCTTTTAGCATGATAGTCTACATTTGATTGGATAATTATGATGGCAGTTCTATTTACCGAGGGCGAGGCGGGCGAGAAACTACTTTGCCCCATCTGCAAAATGGAATGCGAAGAATGGTATAGCTTAGAGCCAGAGGACGATGCGGAATGGGAAAAGTTGGAGGAAAAGCTTGGAGATATTGCAAACTGGCTTGTTTGCTTAGGGTGCCTCGGAACCGCAAAGGAGATGCTCGGTTGCGAAATAAGGCTTGTAACTGCTGAAGAAGCAGCAAAGCTTGCTGATGAACAATTCCCAGAAATTATCCCCGAAAGGGTTGCGAAGTATACTGAAGCTATAAACGAGGAAAAATGCTCATTTTGCAAGCAACCCGTAGAGGTGGGATTCGAATATCTAACTGGGAAAAAGAATGGGGAAATTTTCCACTCCTTCAGAAGCATCACCATCTCTTGCAGTTCCTGCGGCTCTGTGGTGAAAGAGACAGCTCCGTGCTTAGACAAGCCTTTGGGGTACTTTGTGACTGGAACAATTCTTGATTTTAATAACAGGCTTCTGCTCGTGGAAGTTATTTCCCCTGCCCCACCGCTTGAGCCAAGGAATGTTCGGATTCAAGATGGGAAAACAATCCTAATGCTCGAACACAAGTGTGATCTTCTCGTGCTCGGCACTTTCAAGACGGAGGGGGAACTTGTTGAAATCTTGGTGATGGGGAACAGGGCGATCAGAGTTAAGGGATAAAAAATTAAAGTTTAGGCTAGCTGGGGAGAAGGTTTGAGATGGCAAGTTATCGAGAACTAAAGGAACTCGCCAGTAGCTGATCGGGTTAGGGACGAGGAGCGGAGGCGGCTTGTGGAGGAGCTAATCAGGGAACTCTCGAAGCTCGACCCGTTCGTTTTTTAATTTTTTTATACTTCTTTCCTCTTAGCGTCCTTCCTACAGGCGGCTTGTGTTCTCTCCGTTTTAGAAGAGAAAGAAAAATAAATAACCCAATAATAAATGCAACAAATATAATTACCCCCTTTCCTATATCCTCCCAAGGAATATCTGTTAATTGAGCGGCCATAACTGCAAAAGATAAAACTTTCATCTTATCACCATTCATGAGTACCCCGGACACCTTATAGAATTTGGTCTGAGTTCAAGTCTTGGTTCACTTGGTACTATTGCGTTGCATATACCGTTTATGTCAAGGACTTCAGCGAGGGGCGGTAAGGCTGACGGCTTAAAAAATAAAAATGGGCGGGGTATAACACGACGCTTTTTCGATGTTAGAGTGGTATTCGTGGCAACCTATTTTTGGACTAGTTTATCTTGCGCTTGGGTTGGTTGTGGTGGCGCTTCTGCTGGCCGCACTACTGCCCGTGGCAAAAGCGCTCTCTGGTTTTTTGAACGCGGTCGAAGGGCGTTGAGGGAGAGTACGCGGTTAGAAAAATGTGGGGCAGATAGGTAAGGAAACCAGAAATGGGCCTAACCAGAAAATGCTGAAAACAAAATCACGACAATGGGATAAGTTAAAAAAACTAGGTTGAACGGACGCTGGAAGATCAGAATGGAAATAAAGCATTGGATTGTTTGGAATAGCAATTTTTATCTACACCAAGAATTTCATTTACGAAACCAAATTTATTACCCGCTCAAATTAGAAGTTAAATTACGCCTAGGGTATAGGAAGACATGAAATGATGGAAATGAGGAAGGTTATCATCGCCATCCTCGTCGTGGCCCTCGCTGCCTCGACTGCATGGGTGCTCTTTCGGGAGAAGCGGGCCGCGCGAGGGCCGTGGGGGGAGATATCTATAGAATAAGCCATAGCCATAACAAAAGCCTACGTTGCCAAGATAGAGAAAATCCCTGAGGAGAATATACGGATCGATAAGATTGAACTGCGCCTGCCAACGGAATCTGAAGCGACCTTTCTACGCGAATCGCGCGAGGGCAAAGAGCCGCCCGAGCTCATGTGGGACGCAAACGTTACCCGATTCCCTTGGGGTGGCTTCACACCCGAGAACCAAAAGCTAGGAGGCTACGCCGGGATGGTCTGGCTAGATGCCTACACTGGGGAAATCGTTGTCGCCTCTTTCCTCGACTAATTTGATGGAAAACTTTATCGAGAAGATGAAGCGTGACAAAATAACCATTACAGTAGAATAGCGGAAACGCTTATACTAACGGGGGATTCAAAACTCAAATTTTTGAAACCTTTGCGCGCGGCCGGGGGAAATTCAAAGAACTAAAGT
>JAGMBM010000068.1 GCA_023129675.1 Hadesarchaea archaeon
TACGAATCGACGGGCTTTGCACAAAATAGATTTTCTGCACAAAAATCGGTTTCATCGCCCTAAATGATACTCAGCCCCCCTTTGAGGTTTACCTGTACTAACGGTCAAGCCGGAGGTTAGCCCAAGGCTAGTCTTGCCCCGGCGATGGCATGACGCCTACTTGGATTCACTTTCCCCTGCTCAATAGCGCCACGAATAGGGTGGCAAAGGTGGCAAATGCTCCAAAGATCGGGCTGACAATTGCCGCAATCGGGATACGGGTGGAGTTAGTGACGAGGTCAGGCGAAAATATGCTCGCGAGTGCTACAGCCAGCCAGATGCCGACGACAGAGACAGCCACCCAAATAAGGTTTTCTCTCATTTCAGATCCTCCTTGTCTCCTTTGAATCCTTGACATATAACTTAAATGTTTGGTTAAAAGAATCGACGAAAGACTTTGAATTTTCACCATAAATTGAAAAATCCCCAAAAATTGAAGCTTACGGGTCAGCCCAATCATCCTTCGAAGCTTATTAGAACAGCGACCGTTAGCTGAAAGCAGCGAGATTTTTTCCGGAAATATCTGACCGCATGGAAGGAGGATAAGGAGCTGGTCAGGGAGTTTGGTAAAGAATATAAAAGTTATCAGAAAAGAAGTCCCTATGTTCATCCCGAGGTGATTAGATTCCCGTTTGGTCGAGCTGAAATTAGGAGGTTTCAATGTGGTAGGACAAACCTACTTTGGATGGGAAAGGGAGTTTTGATTGGGTGTTATAAATAATGAAAAATAACTCTAAACCCATCACTTGAAAAACTTGAAACCAGAATACGCATGCGCTAGTGAGTTTCATGGAACAAAAATGGGAAGAAGGTATCGCGTTTGTGAGGGGAATCAATATTTTCAAGAATGCAAGAATAACACAAAAGAAAATGCTTGAATTGTGCAAAAAAGTTGAAAATCAGAACCTGAAGATTCTAAGAATTGTCAATGTAGATAATATCATTTTCAAAAAGAGTGGCGTGCACTACGCAACTGTGGGCTCGAAACTGGAGAAGATTCTCTCATCATATTTTGGGAGGAGAATTTATGTAACAACGAGAAGTATAAAAACAATCAGGTCTTTGTCATGGAAAGGATAAAAATAAAAGTAGTTCCAAATGCGAAGAGAAATGAAGTTTTCGAAGAAGGAGAGAGACTCAAGGTCTATGTAACCTCACCACCCGTTGGAGGTAAGGCGAACAAAGCCGTAATTAAACTCTTGGCAGAGTTTTTTGAAGTAAAGAAGGGTGACGTCAAAATAATCAAAGGCGAAAGATCGAGAGAAAAAATTGTTGAAATTAGTGTAGAGAGATGATTGTGCGAGTCAACCTATTGCAAAAGAGTGAAAAAGATATATCAAAAATTTAGTCCATTCTGCACTAGTAGGATTTTTAGTTGTTAGCCCGAATAAAAAAGCATCTTCGTTATTTCCAAGAGACCCTCTTGGAGGATTTCCCCGTTTAAAAAACCTATCGCCTTCAATATAGCGAAGTCTCACTCACGCTCTCTTACGGAAATAAAGGCAAACATACTTGGGGAGTTCGTACGCTTTGCCGAAATATTCCACCACAAAGGAGGGCACGCCGAACCCCAGCGGGATGGAGAGGGCTATCCCCAGAATTGCCGCTACGCCCGAAAATGAGAGATGATAAACAAATACGGCGATACATATAAAAAATACATGAAAAAAGTTCGCTGGAGATTTATACCAAGGGTTATCTAAACGGCGGAGCAATTTTAATCAAGGAGGTTCCAGCGTGGGGCAAGCTGAAATTCGAAGATTGCGAGCTGACCGACGTGCATCCGCCCCGACGCTCGCGGTCTTCACCATTTTTGTAATCCTCTGCGCGAGCGTGGCGATAGTTACCTTTCAGTCGCTGGAGGAGCGGAGCGTTTCGGCGATCATCTTGGAGAGCGCAGCCGATGTGGTTCGCGCTACAGCATCGCAGGTTGGGAGCGAGCTGAACTCGGCGCTCGAGAGCTCGATAGCTGCCGCGATGTACGATGTCGGCTTGAGAGGGGGCACCCGCGAGCAAGTGGAGCAGTGCGTTCGTGAATATTTGAACACGCACATTTCCGGCATCAACGCTTATCCTCGCCCAAATCTCACGGTTGTGGTGCCGCCGTGCGACGAAAACTCGCTTGCGTTGGATTGGTTACCGGATGGGGGTATTCGAGCGCGCGGTTACATCGATGCCCGATTCGAGCACGTGATGGGCCCCAGGGCATTCGGGCTGGGTCTGCGAGTGGTATCCCGCCCGAGGTTCGAGCGGATAAAGCACGTGGCCGAGCTATCTGTAGAGCTGGCGGCGGGCGCGGCGAGCCTTGAGGAGCTGGAGCGAGCGCTCAACGAGAACTATGCGTGCGAGGGACTTGCAGTGGAGCTGGAGAATGAGGATGACATGATCTCCGTGACGGTGCAAGACACCTTCGGGGCTCGGGGAGTGCTCGTCCCACAGTAGTCCCGTCTAAACCAAGGCTTCGAGTTCGGGTTCCGATTGAAAGACAAAGCCAGGAGTATTTTCCGCGTGCCACCAAGGCCCAGTCTGATAGTGAATGACATAATTTTCCCACTCGACCCGCCAAGTGGGGTAGCTCGAGACGTTGGTCGTTACGGCAGCAGCTCGGACTAAAGCATCGCTTGGGATCGCGACGGTGGAGTTGTCGCTCGTGCGCCTCCAGGTTCGCGAGCGGAGATATCTCAGCGCCTGCGAGGGCGAGTAGAGCCACCCGCTCGAGTAGGCATTTTCTGAGCTGGGGCAGGGGACAGCACCCGTGAGTTCCCCAGCGTAGTTTTCGATGTTTGAAATAATCCAAGCGTTATCGACGAGCCCGACGTTTTCCTCATTTTCGTACCCTTGAACGCGGAGAAGGATTGAACCGGCACGAACGAGTATCGAGTTGCCGCTCTCCCACTCGTATGCGTCGATGTCCTGGGATACGTCGAAGTAAGCAGCGATGATCGCCGTTGCCTCGCGCTGATTTTCGCGCGCGAAATAGTAAAACTCCGGTGGCTCGCCCGAAGGTGTTGGGAAGATGTTTTCAGGTGGTACTTCGATCGGGGAGGCGCTCACCACCACCACTTCGCCCGAACGCATGAAGTAAACCCTCCCTCCGGGGGCGAAGCCTCTGTTCTCCACCTGCAGCCCGACGTTTGCGACGGTCCAGTAGCTTTCGCCTTCCCCAGTTCCATCGGTTATCCACACGGTGAAGGTCGAACGGTTCTCGTCGATCTCAAGTTCATAGTTTGAACCAGCCAATCGCGAGGGCAGGTCGAGGGTGAGCTGCTCCCCCGGGAGGACCGAGGAACAGGTTCGGGCGAGGTCGTCCGCGAGCGCCTGGGCTTGGGCACCGACTTCGAACTCCCGCTGTTTTGTCAGTTGCATGAAGAAGACCCCCGCGAGCAGGATAGCCATGAGGATTCCGAAGAGCAGGTAAAATGGCAACTCATGGGCGTCAGACACTTACCGCCACCCCGTTTTCCGTGCGCTCGATCGTGAGCCTTATTTGTTGTCCGCTGAGCGCTGGCCCGCTTACCGCGATGCCCGCGTCAAAATTTTCCTGTACTTCCCCAATTACGATTACCACCGAGTTTTCCTCGAATAGGAGTTCGCAGTTAGAGGGCACCACGATGTCGAAGGGGAAGGAAGCCCCAACGTCCTGGTTTGCTAGGAGCTTCATCTGCTGCGCGAGCTGCTCGGCTTGGCGCCTGAAGTTGGCTTCAGCACTCCCGCTCTGATATTGTAGGTAGAGGGAGGCAAAGATCGAGAGGAAAATCGCGGCGAAGATCACACTTGCAAGGGTTCGGAGGGCCACCATGCGATCGTCCTATTGTTTCATTTGGGGCTTGGACCAAAAGGATTTAAACGGCACCCAACCTTCTCCTTAGAGTTAAATGTTCACGTTTAATTTAGCAGTAAACTTAAAGCCCAGCACTTAATTGATTATCAGATTCGAATGTCGAGCTTTTTGCGCGTAGCGACGATCGAGGAGGCTCGTGCGACGCTTGAAAAACGCTGGAGGCCCCGTCCGCGCGAAGTTGAAGTGCCGCTGGATGAGACCACTGGGCGGGTGCTGGCTGAGGATGTCGTCTCCAGGATAGATGTTCCACCATTCGATCGCGCTGCATTCGATGGCTATGCGGTTCGCGCTGCAGACACATTTGGCGCAGGGGAGGAATCGCCCATCAAACTCACCCGGGTGGGTAGCGTGCGCGCAGGCGAGTGGCCGAAGTTTAAGATAATGAGAAGGCAGTGTGCCGAGATTGATACCGGTGCGCCCGTGCCGAAAGGCGCGAACGCTGTGGTAATGCTCGAACACTCGACGGCAAGCGCAAAGGTCGTTCGGGTTTTCCGTGCAGTTGCCCCCGGGGAGAACATTGCCGAGCGAGGTTCGGAGATCAAACGTGGAACGAAGGTTTTGAAAGCGGGGAAAATGATAACTCCCCAAACGCTCGGGACGATCGCGGCAATCGGAAGAAAACGCGTCAAAGTATACTCGCCCCCCAAAGTCGCGGTGGTATCGAGCGGCGTCGAGCTGGTCGGCGCGGGTTCCCCGCTCAAGCGAGGCAAGATCTACGATGTCAACGGCCCGGCGATTTGTCGAGCCGTCGAGCTTTGCGGGGGCGAGGCCAGCTACCTCGGCATCGCGAGGGATGAGCCCCACAGCCTGGCGACTCTTCTCAAAAGAGGGCTGGCCATTTGCGATGTGGTCGTGCTCTCGGGTGGATCCTCGGCCGGTGCAGGCGATGTTGCGCCGAGCGTCGTCGATGGTCTCGGCAACCCCGGAGTTTTGGTCCATGGGCTGGCACTCAGGCCCGGCAAACCCACATTCGTGGCTGTCGTGCGGGGCAAACCAATCTTCGGCCTCCCGGGGTATCCAGTCTCCGCGCTAATGGTCTTCGATCAGCTGGTCGCGCCCTACCTGCGGCGTCTGAGCGGCCTGCTTCCAGCGGAGCGAGCGAGGGTTCGAGTGAAGCTGACGTTAAAAATCCTCTCGGCGCGAGGGAGGCGGGAGCTCGTGCCCGTGAAGCTCGTTCGAAGGGGGCGGGAATTTTACGCCAACCCCCTCCTGAAGGGCTCGGGTGCTATAACTGCGCTTTCGCTCGCGGATGGATACATAGACGTGCCGCTCGAGCGGGAAATCGTTGGGGAGGGAGAGATCGTAGAGGTTAACTTGTTTGGAGGTGTTGGGGCTGCTTAGAACGGTAGCGATAGTGGGCTACAAAAAAAGAGGTAAGACCAAAATAGTTGAGGGCTTGGTCCGAGAACTCAAAAATCGGGGCCATCAGGTTGGCACGATAAAGCACGTTCCTGAGAAAAAATTCACAGTTGATCGGCGCGGTAGTGACACATGGCGTCACGCTCAAGCTGGAGCCAATCCTGTAGTATGCATTAGCCCTGGGGAAGTTGCAGTCCTGAGGAAACGTCGAGCAAAGCTAGAGGAAATCCTCCGAGAATTTAGTGTGGTTGATTTTGTCGTGCTGGAGGGTTTCAAGGGGTCTGAAATCATTGCAAAAGTTATCGTGGCGCGTAATGAATCGGAGGCCTCTGAGCTAACTGACGATTTAACCATTGGATTCATTGGGCATGGTGTAGGAAAACAGCCAGTTCTTAAGCTATGTGATTTCAAGGCGCTTGCAAATCTCGTTGAACAAAGGGCTACTCCACTCGTAGGGGGTCTCGACTGTGGGGAATGTGGGTTTCCAAGTTGCAAAGATTTTATTGTGGCGGTGCTGAAGGGGCGAGCTGCCCCTGACGGCTGCAGAGCTCTCAAGGGGCGCGTTTCCCTGATCGTCGACGGTAGGAAGGTTCCCCTTAAGTCCTTTATGCAGGACTTGGTCGCTGGGGTCATAGCTGGGATGCTTTCCTCCATGAAGGGGGCCGAAGGAGAAAACATCGAGTTGAAGGTGTCTGGACATGCGAGATAGATGGGGAAGGCCAGTTATCGGTCTGAGGATTTCGGTTACCAACGAGTGCAATTTGAACTGTTTTTACTGCCACCACGAAGGCTGCTTGAACGACTCCCGTCGGATGTCGCCCCAAGAGATTGAAAAAATAGTTGAGGTTGGCACGGAATTCGGGATAAGGAAAATCAAGTTGACGGGCGGAGAACCGCTTGTGCGGGAAGACATTGTCGACATAGTTGCAGCTATAACTAAACCTAAAATCGAAGAGGTCTCCATGACCACAAACGGCACCTTGCTAGCAAAAATTGCCGCTGAACTCGCTGATGCTGGGCTCAACCGCGTCAACATCAGTTTGGACACGCTTGATGAAACAACTTACGAACGAATAACGGGAAGGAAGCTGCTACATGAGGTGCTCGAGGGCATCGATGCTGCCCTCGCCGCTGATTTAACACCGGTGAAGCTAAACATGGTCCTGCTGGCCGGGGTAAACGAACACGAGGTCGAACGAATGATCACCTATACATCAGAGCGCGGCATCATCGTACAACTCATCGAATTGCTCGATGCGGGTGGAAAAAATTTCACCACTTATCACCGTAACCTAGACGACATAGAGCAAAGCCTTCGGGAGCGAGCGGTAGCGGTTCGGACCCGACGCTCGATGCAGGCGCGCAGAAAATATATCTTGCCGGGCGGTGAGGTTGAGGTCGTCAAGCCGATGCACAACTCCGAGTTCTGCATGCACTGCACCCGCCTGCGCCTGACTCCCGATGGCCACCTTAAGCCATGCTTGATGCGCAATGACAACCTCGTTGACTTGCTTCCCCACATCGGTGCGGGTGACCTCGAGGGGGCCCGCAAGGCGTTCGCCGAAGCCATCGCGCGGCGGGAGCCGTATTTTAAGGGTGCAGCTCGTGAGATATGCGTTCCTCGTAGCGTATGATGGCTCGCGTTATTTTGGATTCGTCAGACAGCCGGGCAGACCCACCATCGAGGCGGAACTGTTGAAAGCTTTCAAGAAGTGTGGAGTATATCGCGAGTTAAAGGAAGCACGATTTCGCACGGCAGCTCGAACGGATCGCGGCGTCAGCGCGCTTGGACAAGTCGTAGCATTGGATGTCATTGAGGAACCAAATTTACCTCTCATCAATGTCTGTTTACCTGACGACATCGCAGCGCTTGCAGTAGCGGAAGTTGGACCAGAGTTTGATCCTAGGCGGCAAGCGCAAAGCAAACACTATCGCTACATCTGCGAAGCGCCCCCGGGTTTTGATCTATCCCTCGCCCGCCGAGCCGCACGATTGCTCGAGGGTCCCCACGACTTTAAGCAATTCTGCAAGCACGAGAGGGGACGGTCGACCATCGGGGAACTCGAACACGCGAGCGTTAGCGGACAAAAAATCCTTAGCTTCGATTTCATCGCCCGTGCTTTTCTCTGGCAGCAGGTGAGGCGGATGGTGGGGGCGCTGCTAGGTGTTGGGACGGGCAAATTCAGCTTGGGCGAGTTTAAACAGATGCTTGAGGGGCAGGCAAAGCAAGCGATGCGGCCAGCGCCGCCGGAGGGACTGATTTTGGTGGGCATCCGATACCTCTTGGTCGCGCTCAGGCCCGACGCGCGTGCAGTTTCGAAATTCATCAAGCATCTAAGGGGTCGTGAGCACCCGAGCTACGAAGCTATGACGCATCTACTACGCGCAGTAGTCCCTAGTAACTCATGATTCAGAAGGTTCCACGACCAAGCGGAAAACGTCGCTATCCCTGACTCCCATACCAGTAACTGTAACAGTGAAGAAGCCTGTTGTAAGAATATTTACCTCCGGAGCTTTTACTGTTATCGTTACCTCTACCATATGTCCAGCGGATACTATTACCTCCTCATGCGAAAGCTCGAACGGCCAGCCTAGATTACTTGTAACTCTGATCTCGTAGGTGTCACTCTCGGTCCCCTTGTTGATGATCGTCAAAGTAAAAACGGCTTCTTCACCGCTAGATGTTGCTTGTGCTGACGGTGATACTTCGGCTTTGACACGATAGTAAACGGGACCTAGCACGTAGGGGTAATTTTCCTCGAGCCACTCGTAGGGGTCCCACTCCGAGGGGTAATCAATATACCTAAGCCAGTTGTGATTTGGGTATTCCTCCCGACCCCAGCGCAATAACTCGGCATTGATGTTGACCCACCGTCCGCCGATTTCCGCGTAAATTACCGCAATCAACCGCTCATGAACTCCACGGTACGGACGGCCAGTTTGACCTCCTCTGGAGAGGGAGTTAGGGTCCAAATAAACTGTGGTCCCAACTGGGATGAGGCTTTCTATCAATTCCGTAGCTTCCAAGGATCCTGGCTCCGGAGGTTCGGTCTACGTTTCCGGAGCGTCTACCCCTCCTCCGTATCTCACACTCTCGATAGTATCTTCGTATACCTCCCCTTCCGGGTCCAGTTCTACCACTATATTTTCTATCTTTACCCAAGTGGTATCACCGTCTATCATGGAAGTCACGGTTGCAATTACCTCGTAATAGGGGGGATGAACCTCGGGCCTTGGTGCGGGATTGGGCCAATAGTTTAGGGCAAAGGTAATAGCTGCGATCGATATGCCCAACCCCAAGACCAGTCCAATTACTTTTCTCTCCACTCAAGTTCTCCCATCAGCATGTCAGACCACTGAAACCTAAACGGTAGTTAACCAAAAACTTTCTTCTAAAGCAATCCCTTTCGAGTCACTCCAACTTTCTTCCTCGCTGGCATTACATGGGGTGTTGATTTCAAGAGAGAACCGCATCGATCTGTTCCACTCGGCTTTCACGAACATCCCGAGCTAAGGAAGTCCCTAGGGTATCTCCGGACACAGTTTTCTTTTTCCCGTCGTTATACTTCAGCCGGTAAGAGATGACTTTTACTCCACCTTTGCCGAAAGTGTTTTTTCGCTTTTGGTTGTGGTAGACTACTAGGGTTTTGCCGATAAATTTGAATGCAAAGGCGTTTTTTGGGATTACCACTTCCCTTAATCTTCCTCCCCTGTCATAATAACGGCAGGTCCTTTTTTTCCGGGTAAAAAGGCAGTTAGGAAGAATGGGTTGAAGTTTCATCGCGAGTTTTCCTTTCTCATCCAAGAAGAACGGGTTTTCACCCGCCACCATAATGGTCCAGATATGAAGCATCTCACAGGTAACGCCGCTCAGGCGGGGCTGAAACAGCCGCCCGTGGAGTTTCTTGTCCGGAAAGACGCTGCTGACGACGAAGGATCCCCCCTCCAGGATGTTTCTCCCGTATATTTCCGGATTTAGGAACGGGATTAGAGCAGTTTTGGTGTCCCGGTAGAATTCCCGGTAAAGACCGCTCCGCAACATCTCCAGGAACCATTTATACTCCATGTGAAGGTAGATGGACTCGTTCTCGAGCCATCCCCGAGCGTAAGCACGAATCCTCCCGATCTCAAATGGTTCTTTTTCCAGCGATTCACAACATTTGTACATTTTGAGTTTCCGATCGTAGAGCTGGCTTCTTTTGACATTGTTGTAAATTTGCTTGTTCCATTTCTTGTGAGCCCTCAACAGATGAACCGGGCCTTCTAGGAAGAGGGCCACGGGTTTCTGGAGAAACTTTTTTGCCTTGATCAGAGGATATCCGGAGCGGCTGAGCATGGGCATCTTTTTCTTTCGGTCTTTCCAAATCGGCTCGTATTCTTTGATCTCGTTGATGAAATAGGTGTAACAAGCGCCGTTTTTATGGAAGATCTTGTCCTTGTTTTCAGGTTTAAAGATATCATTGAGGAGCCCCAGACACGTGTCTAGGAAAAGTTTCACTTCAGCGACGGTCATTTTCCGTTCCCGGTCACTGATCCCCATTTTTGTCTTTTCTCGGTAACGCTCTTTCAGCCGGTTGCTCTCCTCCCAGTAGGCCAGGGTCTTTTCTCTACTTTTGGAGTTTAACCTTCTCTCCATCACCCGGATTAAACCAGCCATGAACTCATACAATTCTTCGTAGAGAAGGATCGAAGCGTTGTCTTCCAGCCTGAGCTTATCCAAACTTTCTCGGAGAAACCGGCAGAGCCTCCCCAATTCTATAGTTTCGCAGAGAGATGACCCCAGAAGCCCAGGCAGCCCGTTTACGGAATCGCACCAGCCCGGTTTATCTGCCTCCATTTCTATCCCAATTCCTTGCGGGTCTAGCGTGGCAATCCTGTTAGCTACAATGGAGAGGAGCTTCACCGTGAGGTTTGTTTGGTAAATGTGGCCGCGGCCGTGTTTGGTCCGCACTCGGGTCGGATATTCCCGGCGGCTCTTGATCATCTGAAGTTTTTCAGGGTCGCGAATCACTGCATTGTATTGTCGGGCCCGCTCATTCACTAGGACATACTTTTTGTCCCGAGGCAGGACGATGTCAGGGTTATCATAGAACGTGTAAATCTCGCGGTCAATTAAAATCTCTTTAAGCCTTTCCGGATGTATCGCTAGAAAATTGTCGATTAGGTCGAGGTTGTAGGTCCAGTGATCCACCCAGAACCCTTCGCCCAAGTCGCCCACATCATTTTGTCGGCAGAAAAGCAAAAGTTCCCCCAAGATTCTTTCGTATTCCTGTGGATCCCGGGCCTTGCCCTCCTCCAATTTCATGATGAACTCGCCGGGAGTAAAAGGGCGGCTGACTATTTCCAAGAGCTCGCGGATTAGCCTTTTGTCTTTGACAACACCCCCCAGCCATTTTTTGAGCCTCCTGATATCCTCGACAGTATAAGTTAGCCTCGTGACCAGTTGGGGGTTATAGCCGTCGGTTTGGAGCAGGTTGAGGAAGGTGATTAGGTTAAAGTCCTCCACTTCTGGGAAAAACCAGACATCGGTTCGGCGGTTCTGGAGGGGGTCTCGGTAAAGGCTATTTCCTTGGGAGAGATATGTGGGCTCCAGAATAAAGTAGTGGTAGTCCCTCTCTAAGTCTCCGTGCGCTCGGGAGTAGAGGTAAAAAACACTTTTTCCCCTAGCCGCACTGAACACCAGGGGCATACCACCCCTTAGTACGTTGTCGAGGAATGTCTGCTGGCAGTACTGGTCGAACTCCGGGGAGCTTGAGACCGTGAAGACATGGTTTTTTATCCTCTTGATGATCTCCATGTTCTCCTCACGTTTGTGGTGGAGGAAATCTCTTGTCCCGAGGGATCTTAAAAGGGCGCGCAATTTTTTCTTATCGGGAGCATTGCCAATCAGCGAGTACAGGGTAATTTCCCCGCCTGCAGGCAAGTTCAGGGAGATGGCAGTGAAGGCGCAGGGAGTTTTGTTTTCCCGAATCTGTTTCATCGCCAGAAGCTCTTGGACGGAGTTCTTTTCAAACACCCAAGGATGACCATAGGTCTCCGATTCACCGAAGACGATGCACGGATCAACGATGAAATGGCCCTTCAAGATTTTGCTTTCCTCACCAAGAAGGGTTAGATAAAAATTGTCCCCGGAGATCTTTCCAATTTGGGAGATGTCATCTGGCGTCTGTTTCAGGCGGAAAAGAGGGATGCCGTTTAGTTGCTCCACGCTCATCATAGCCTCGATGTGCCGAGCAATAAATTTGACATGCTTTTGGTTCAGGCCATGAGGCAAGATTCGTGGGAGGCCATCGATCAACTCTAGTTTGATAGGGTGGGCTTTGAGGTTCTTTATTCTCAATTCCCTCACGAGGGCTGCCACCGGCTGGCTGACTAGGGGGAAATAGAGCACGTTTGTTTCTATCCCGAGTTCTGGATTGAGATCGTTGATTTCTAGTTCTTCGGAGGAGACAATCATTTTCTGTTTGATTTCTTTCTCCTTGTTTCTTTGGAAGGGTTCATAGAGCGCGTGGCCGTCGATTTTTATGAAGGTTCGGAAACCCTGCTGGTCAACGAGCTGGAGAGCCTTGTTGAAAGAGTAGAATTCAAGAATCGCATGATCTTTATCCCTCACACCCATGCTGCAGATGCCCTGCCCCCTGCTGACGTAGTAGACCCACATCGGAATTCCCCATTTGCCTCCAATCCCAGGGAAAAAATTGGAGAACGCTTTAGCCCAGTTGTAGTTTTCCACGACAAAGCGGTGCCGTGGATCAAGGTAATACTTGACGGGTTGTTGGTTCATGTTACCCCTATCGTTAAAGTACACATTAACCTGAAAAATATTGTTATTAATAATGGTAAGTCTTGACTGCATATTTTGACTCCTAACCCATAGCCTGACTAAGGCGTCACTCGAGTGAGCGAGATGTTGACCAAACCTTGCTAAAGCACTACGGTCTAACCACTCAAGAAGAAATTCAGCAACAACCGGGTTGAGTTTGGTAGACCTCCATAACTCTGGATGCCCTGGCCGCGCGCAAAGAATTCAAAAGCCGAGTTCTTAAAACGGGTTAAACGAAGATGTCCGAAATGCACCACCCAAAATCAAGTCCCGATAATGCAACAGAACCTCAGAGGCACAAGATTTAGGGCTCCCATCTCTTGCTGTTAGTGGGCTTTCTTCGCCACGCTGATCCACTTGAGCCTCCACATTCTTGACGTCATCATCTTTAATACCCGAGAGCGCGGACACGGCGCGGTGTTAGGAATTGGGCTCAGAAAATCCGGCAATTGAGCTAGAAATCCTTTTAAAGGAGGGTGGATAATGGCTTTGGGACCACATTGCCGCGGAGAGCTAGAGGATCTTTGGAAACGAACAAAGCTCTGGGCGGTGTAGGAGCACTATTGATGGTAATAGGTCCCATATCAGGGGCCTACACCGGCGTGCTTGGGCTGGTTGGCCTAATACTTGTACTGATAGCTTTGAAAAGATTATCTGATTATTACAATGAAAAAGGAATATTTGACAACGCACTTTATGGAACTATCATAGCAATAATAGGGGTAGTAGTTTTCGTGGCCGGGATTGTGGTGGCAGCCGTTGGTTTATTATCCGATCTGGGTATCGCTTGGGGTGACTGGGCAGTTCTTCAAGAGATCGACTGGCGAGCCGCCGTGACCTGGGATATTATTGAGCCCCATATTGCAGTCATAATTGGAAGTTTGGTTGCGCTTTTCGTATTCGTTGTCGTCTCGGCCATTTTCTTGAGAAAATCATTAACGATCCTTTCCGCGAAGACGAAAGTGAACTTGTTTAGCACTGCAGGATTGTTAATGCTGATAGGTGCTATCTTGACTATAATCGTGATCGGTTTCATACTTATCTGGGTTGCTTTGATACTGCTTACTGTGGCATTCTTCTCGATTAAGACATAATTGGAGGTGGACTTAATGGCGGAAGTATTAGTGGCGACTACTGATGAAGTTCCGGGATACAAGATAGTCAAGACCGTGGGTTTTGTTTCAGGTGGATCCGTGATGGCGAAATGGTTTGGTTCCGATGTCATGGCGGGGTTTAAAGACGTGTTCGGAGGGAAGATCAAGAGGTACGCGGAGTTGATGGACAAAGCTAGAGATGACGCACTTAACACGTTGACCGAGCGGGCTTCCAAAATGGGGGCCAATGCAGTAGTCGGAGTGAGGCTGGCCTCTCCAGAGATTGGGGGCGGAGGAAAAGCTGAACTCTTGGCTTACGGCACAGCGGTAGTCGTGCAAAAGGAATAGTTTAGCACATACTGCCGCCCAAAAACCGATTTAACCGCAGCGCCCAAAATCACCTGCGGCAATCCGCGAGTCGCCTCTCTACACCTCGGTCAATTGTTGTAGCGTCTTGATTCGTGGGCCGCGCGTGGCTGGATCTGGTTGGTGAGATCCTCACCTCCTTTGCCTTCCCGGCCGCGCGCAAAGGGTTCAAAATTCTCGAGGCGAGGGGTGGGAAAATGAGAACTGAAGAACCGCTAGATCGTGTAAAACTCGATGTACCCGCATTGCTTGCACACGTGCATTTTTGGTCTAGTAGCCCTGAATAACCCAGTTTTAACCGCGAGGTTGTGATCGCACTTCCCGCCATTCGTTTCCATCTCGCCACCACACTTCGGGCACTCAGCCAACGCGCTCACCTCCATTTTCTTCTTATTAATCGCGGCCTAAAAAGAGACATAATTCGGACTTTTTAAACAGAGCCCCCCTAGCTACCCCCTATTTAAGGTATTTTGTATAATTTGGGGGGGCAGCGGCGGTTAGTTCCAGTACGGCGACTTCCCAGTTTATCGAATTTCAGATTCGTGCTTCGGCATAATCTAAAACGCCTTGGCAGGTCCCAATGACCACAGCGGCTTTTTTGAAGTTTCGGTCATTGGCAGGGGGCGTGAGAGTATATTTCAGCCAAGCAAATGCGCCTCTGGAACCCATTCGGAAGACCAACTCGAGCCAATTAATCTTTTTGCTTACTTGCATTATATTACCAGTCTATGTTATTGTTAGAAACTTATTAACGATTGCTAAAGAACTAAAGAACGGCTTTGCTACTAAACCTCCAGATCGCTACCGACTTGGGGGAGCAAAAATCGGACTTTTGCAACAGAGGGACGACTTTTGCAACAGAGGCGACTATTTCAACAAAGCCCCCTGGGCCGCAAGCGCCTTAAATGTGAAACGCTGAATTTCTACAGAGGCGAAAGGAGGCAAAAAGTGAGGACGGAGGGTTTTAAAGGCGCGTTGCTGTCGGCCTTGATAATTGCTTCACTATCGGTACCGATGCTGGCTTTGACGAACATGGCTGAAGCTCAGGACCCTTGGACCGGGACAGCCGTTTTCAGTCTGGAAAATCTTTACGCAGTTCGCCTAGAGAAGAACCTCGACCTCGAAAATGGTTCGAAGCTCGTCGTCAAGTTCTATGACTACGGATACACGGGCACGATAAACGAAAACACCCTCGCGGTTGAAGACTCTTACGTGATCGCGAACGAGCCAAGTCAAAATGGTGACGTAATATATAATGGCATGAGCAACGAGTTGAAAATCGGTAACTTCCCAGATGAGGAAAACTGCAGGGCCTTCATAAAGTGGGACCTTAGTTCACTTAGTTCACCTACCAGCATCACAAGTGCCACTCTATACTTGGACACAGGGCCGTGGTATCCCGACGACATTACGGTCGGGGCATACGAAGTTGACAACGACGACTGGAGCGAGTTAACCCTATGTTGGGACAACGCGCCTTGGGATAACGTCGGGCCTCAACTCGATAACGTTGCTATCATCACTCAGTGGACGTTGGATGTCACTTCTTGGGTTATAAGTCAGTTTAATAAAGACAAAGTAGTCAGCATAATGCTGAAATCGGAGAACGAGGACCTCGCCATAGGCGTTGAGATCAGTAGCTATGGCACCATGCTAGAGATCATCTACGAAGGAACGATGGACTCATTCGAGAATGAGAACGTCATCGAGACTTTCTCTCCGCCTTGGCACGTGGAGGAAAACGAAATCGCCCGACACCCCGAGGGTATAGGTGTGAATAAAGTTAGGTTGGATCTGACCACCGACAACACCGAGGATGTGATCTCGACAATAGCGAGCTTTGTGGTGAACAGGAGCAGGCTAATCACCAGGATAAGCCAGATTAAGAGCAGGTGGCCCTTCGCCGACGACAACGAAAGGTCCAACCTGATTTCGGAGATCTCCGGCATAAAGGCCCAGTGGCCCTTCGCGCCGACGTGAAGCCCTTCTTTCCGACTTTTTAAACAGAATTCGGACTTTTTAAACAGAGGCTACTTTTTAAACAAAGCCCCCTGGACCAGAACCTTTATAAACGGAATCATTTAGATGCTCGCTTTTCCCAAAGCAAAAGTCCCTCCTGCGTGACCCCAATTTTCTTCCTCGCTGGCGTCGTACAAAAACGCCGGTTCACCACCAGCATGCGCTTCGCCTTGAAACCAGTTTTTTCTGCCAGCTCGCTCAAAGGAACGCACACCTCGGCCACACCCTCAGGGGAGCAGGCATCGGATGTGACAAGGGCAATCCGTGCTCCAGGCTTGCAAACTCGGTAAAGCTCGCGAATCGCTGCGAACATGTCCTTAAAATAAAGTTTCGCATCGAGCGGTTTTCCCTCGACGAACTCCTCGACCTCAGAAAAATCCTCTAGCGTGCCCTCCTCCCGCACGCCGATGAGTTGTTGTGGAGTTGGGGCACCTAGGTCCAGCAACTGCTGCTCGATGCGGTAGGCGTGAGTGTACTCCAGCTTCCCGAGGTATGGTGGTGAGGTGATGACGGCATCTACACTTTCATCCTCCAGCTTGAGCTTTCGCGCGTCACAGCGCTCGATCGTCGCTTTAGAACCTTTTCTCTCAAATCGCTCAACATCGTTGCACATCCTGAGGAGCTGCCTCCTGAGCGCTTTCCGAAGGGGTGGCGTCGGCTTTTTAACAACTCTTATCGCTGCACCATCCTTATGTGCCCAGCTGCATCGCATCGCCGCGTTCATCAACCCGAGGAACAGGAATTCGCGAACCTCCTCGTCTTCGATATCCAAAATTTTTCGCTTGAAGAAGGTGATGTCTTCGAGCACCGGCTTCGGGAAAACGCGCGTGACGAAACCCGGCGCTTCAACCTCTGGTCTCTCGAACTTCGATTTCACCAGTCCCCGAACCGCTGCCCTAAGTTCTTCAACGTTGTACTCTCGGAGCTTCACGCGCGAGGCGAACAACATGATTGGGTGCACGTCGTAACCAATGCTGTCTATCCCAAGTTGCTTGCACGCGAGCGACGTCGTACCGCAGCCGACAAATGGGTCTAGGGCAAGATCGCCTTCGCCAAGTCTCCAAGTTTCGGCAAGCAGGAACACAAGGTCCCGCGAAAATCCCTCCTTGAACTGGAACCAATTGTAAACTGGGAGCCTTTTGTTAAGGAGAAAAGTCGCGAGCCTACCGAGCCGAAGCTTTTCAACTATCTTCACGGATGATCCTCCCAGGTCCGTTAAATCAATTTCAGGTATTTCTCTTCCTCGTCGCTCAGTTCGAGTTCGGCTGCTATCCGGGCAGCCGCCTCCTTGTCGTTGTTGAAAATTAAGCCCAAGTATGGCAGGAAGTGTTTCCGCGCGACCCTAGAGGAGGTGTGGCAGCGGGCGGCAACTTTCTTCGCCACGCCATCGCGCAGGCCCCGCGTCGCTCGCGTCCTGCCGAAGTAAACCCCGGAGCTCGGCGGCTGGAAGCGGACGAATTTGAGGGGGCCTTCTCGGGAGAGTGCTACCCCAGCGCTCATTAGATCACTCGCGTACCTCCACATCCCGTAGGCTTGCCTCCTTCGGGCGCGACCCAAGAAGGTATCCGCCCGCGAGATGGCGTCGTAGACCCGGGCTCGGTCGGCGGGTTCGGTCAGCATCCGGGGGATATTCTCGTTTATCCACGCAAGTGCATCGTCGGGCGCTTGGTCGAGTGCCCAGAGCAGCTCTCGGGCTTCCTTGACCTTCTTGGCATACATGAGCTGCCTCAGCACATCGAATATGCTCGCCTCCCGGTCCCGCCGGTAGAGCACGACATCCTTGACGGTCAGGCGCTTCCTGCCCATCGCCATGGTTTGAAGGTCGTTGATCGCCGAGCGCAGGTC
>JAGMBM010000069.1 GCA_023129675.1 Hadesarchaea archaeon
TTAAGGCCAACTTTTATCTGAAAAGTGCTGGGATTATCGCCCACTATTCCTTTTATTTTTTGGGCAGTTTTGTCGTGACTGTTCAGATTATGTCCCATTTTAATTTTTTTGAACTCTCCCCTAATTGGGTAAGGGTTAGCGGAACTTCCCCATGTCGGGCTTTTTTTTATTTTCAGCGATAGGTTCTAAATAGGGGGCTGCTAGAGGGCTTGGCAAATTAGGAGGCTTGTGGGGGACCGAGGCTTAAACAATAAACCCCAAGCCCTCTAGCTCAGTTATCACTCTGCCAGGCGCCCCTTGGGGACTTCGAGGAAGGTAATTGTTTCGCCCCCTATCGAAACAATAATAAGTCATCCCTATTCGACCTAGTTCGGTGTTCGGTTCGGCTAGCGCAACAGCTTTTATTCCTGCACCCAAAATCACCTGCGGCAATCCGCGGTCACCTCCTTCACTCGGTCAGCTCGTTCAGCCGTTGTGAAGTCTTGATTCGCGGGCCGCGCGTGGCCGGATCTGGTTGGTGAGATCCTCACCTCCTTTGCCTTCCCGGCCGCGCGCAAAGGGTTTTTTTATGGCTAGCCGCTTTTGGTACGGCCAAGGAGGAGGAAATAATGGCGCGCAGGTAATGGAGAAATTTAGGGATCGAGCCCCCGAGTTATTGCGGGAGATATTGAAAGAAGATAGACTCGACAAGGAAATCATGAAGTTGGTCCGAGGCGAGGAAAAACAAGCGGTCGGATAGTGGGCGGTTACCCTAGCTTTTATCTGAAAAGCGGATAATTGTTTTTACGGTGCACATGAAGGGCTTACTGCTTGATGTCGACTACGCCGAAGAAGAAGCGCAGCCCTGCATAAGGTTGTTCCTTAAGAGCGGGACCGGGGTCGTAGTAGCCATCGATCCAACTTTCGAGCAGTACTTCTACCTTACAACCAGTAATGCTGAAAAAGTGGCGAAGCTCATCTCAAAACTTGAACTCAGCGAGCATGGGCGGACGATCAAGCCGAAGTCGGTAGATATCGTCGAGCGGACTTTTCTCGGCCACAAAGTCGAGGTCCTCAAAGTGGCATTTCACCACCCAAAAGATATGCCGGCGCTGAGGCACGCGGTGCGCGAGCTGCCCGGGGTGAAAGATATCTACGAGTTCGACATCCCCTCGGCGAGACGCTACTTAGTGGACCGAAACCTCATCCCGACGTTGGGTGTTAGCGTGAGCGGCAAGGTGGAGGAGGGAAAAGGCGTTAAAACGTTGTTGCTCGACGGTCCACCTAAGCCAGTCGATGTGCCGGAGCAAAAGCTCAACGTGATGAGCTTCGACATCGAGGTTTACATTCCGGCTGGCGCCCCCCGCCCCGACAAGGATCCAGTCATCATGATAAGCTTGGCAGATAACCGAGGTTTCAAAAAAGTTATCACTTGGAAGGACCTCGGGGTGAAGCTCGATTACGTCGAGGTTATGGGTAGCGAGCGGGAAATGCTCAAGCGGTTCGTCGAGTTGGTCGAGGAGCGGGACGTCGATGTATTGCTTGGCTACAACACCGACCTCTTCGACTTTCCCTACATCCGGGAGCGGGCGAAACAACTGAGGGTCAAGCTCAAGCTCGGGCGGGATGGTTCGGAGGTGATAACTCGCAAGCGGCGGTTCGCAACGGCCACCAAGATTCGGGGGCGGGTGCACATCGACGTTTACACGATGGTGAACTTCCTCGCCACGATAGGGGCAATAAGGCTAATCCACTACACCCTCGAGGACGTTTACCGGCATATACTGGGGAAGGAGAAGCCAGATTTCAAGTTCACCGAGATGGCCGAGGCCTGGGAGCGTGGTGGTGAACGGACGAAAGAGCTGCTTGAGTACTGTTTGTCCGACTCTCAAGCGACACTCGAGTTAGGACTCGAGTTGCTCCCGCTGTTCTTTGAGCTCACGCGAATTATTCGACAGACGCCGTTCGACGTGACGCGAATGACTCCCGGGCAACTTGTGGAGTGGCTGCTCATCGCAGATGCGCACAAGGTAGGCGAGCTCGTGCCTGCCCGGCCAGTCGGCGAGGAGTACGCCGAGCGCCTCGAGGAGACATACGTCGGAGCCTACGTGATGGAGCCAGCGAAGGGCTTGCATGAGAATCTGATCGTGTTTGACTTCCGCTCGCTTTATCCATCCATCATAGTCTCCCACAACATCGACCCCTCCGCACTCAACTGCAAGTGCTGCAAGCCAAGTGAGGCGACGACGGTGCCCGAACTCGGTTATAGGTTCTGCAGGCGGCGAAGGGGTTTCATCCCCTCCACACTTGAGCTGCTGATCGAGGCACGGGCTAAGCTGAAGCGCGAACTGAAACAATACAAGCGCGGCACCAAGGAGTACCGCTCGCTCGATGCACAGCAGTGGGCCCTCAAAATCGTCGCGAACTCATTCTACGGCATGCTCGGCTACCCTCGGGCGCGGTGGTACTTCAAGGAGTGCGCTGAAAGCGTCACGAGCTTCGGCCGCCACTACATCCACAAAACCATCGATATGGCAAGGGACTTTGATTTCGATGTGATTTACTCCGACACCGATAGTTTATATTGCAAGCTTAACGGCAAGAAGCGCGAGGACGGGATAAAATTTTTGAAGAAAGTGAACGAGAGCTTACCCGGCATCATGGAGCTCGAGTTCGAGGGCTTTTACCCCCGCGGCATTTTCGTGACGAAGAAACGCTACGCGATGATCGACGAGGAAGGCAGGATGGTGGTCAAGGGCTTGGAGTTTGTACGCCGCGATTGGGCCGCGCTCGCTAAGAAAACTCAAGAGGCGGTGCTTGAGGCGATCCTACGTGATGGCTCGCCGAAGAAGGCAGCCGAGTTCATACGCAAAACCACCCGTGACATGCTCGAGGGTCGTGTCAGCCTGGACGACCTCGTGATATACACCCAGCTCAAGATGCCCATCGAGAGCTACCGCTCGATAGGCCCCCACGTGGTCGCGGCGAAGAGGCTCCGCGAGATGGGGCGGGAAGTTGAGCCGGGGATGGTGATCGCCTACATCGAGGCCAAGGGCCCGGGGAGCATAAGCGAGCGTGCCGTCCCCGTCGAGGATTTCAAGGGCAGGGAGTACGATCCCGACTACTACGTCGAGCATCAAGTCCTGCCGGCGGTGATGCGGATCATGGAGGTCTTGGGCTATAAACAAGAGGACCTTCGGTACGAGCGGGAGAAACAGATGGGTTTAGAGAAGTTCATGCGATGAGTACTTCGCCGTTCGATGTTAAAACCACGTCAAAACTTTGAGTCGCCGACCGACCGTGCAGTTTATCTCCCGCCCCTTCCCGGATCTTGGTTATGATATCGGGTGTACCGAGTTTAACCTGGATCTTCGCAGCATCTGCCGCCTTAAACAACCTCTTGGGCACTTCCAAAATATCGTCACCCTGCCTGATCTCAAGCACAACCGGGGCACGGAGCTTTGCGGCCAGTTTGAGCGTCCGTTCGGCTCGGGCGATGTTCTCCCGTGCACGGCGTTCAAGGATGCAAACGTTCGCGCGTGAGGTTCTCAGCTTGCGCGCTATCTTAGCTTGGGTCATTCCTTTGGCTCTGAGTTCGAGAACCTGCGCCTGCGCCTCGGTCAGGAAGGTATC
>JAGMBM010000007.1 GCA_023129675.1 Hadesarchaea archaeon
TTTCGTAGCACGAGCATCGCGGCCTCGCGGCAGATGGCAGCGATATCGGACCCAGCGTAACCTTCGGTCCCCTGAGCGAGCAGTTTGAGATCAACATCCTTCCCAAGCGGCATGGTCTTTGTGTGAATTTTAAAAATTTCTAGACGGGCTTTGCTGTCGGGTGCGGGGGTAAACAGTATTCTGTCGAAGCGCCCGGGACGGAGCAGTGCTGGGTCTACTAGGTCGGGGCGATTTGTTGCACCGATCACGACAACATTTTCAAGTTTCTCCAACCCATCGAGCTCGGTGAGCAGCTGACTTATAACCCGCTCGGTCACGTGGGCGTCCCCGAACCCGGAGCCACGCCTGGGCACGAGCGCGTCGATCTCGTCGAAGAAGATTATCGTGGGGGCGGCCATCTTGGCTTTGCGGAAGGTCTCGCGTATCCCCTTCTCCGACTCCCCGACCCATTTTGACAACAGCTCGGGACCCTTGATCGAGATGAAGTTCGCCTCGCTCTCGGTCGCCACAGCGCGCGCGAGCAAGGTCTTCCCCGTGCCGGGCGGGCCGTAGAGCAGGATGCCGTGCGGGGGCTCGATTCCAACGCGCTTGAAGGCGTCAGGATGTTTGAGCGGCCACTCAATTGCCTCAACCAGTCCTTGCTTCGCGAGCTCCAGTCCACCGACATCTCCCCAGTGCACATCCGGGATTTCAATCAAAACCTCGCGCATAGCCGAGGGTTCGGTCATCCTCAGCGCGTTGTCGAAGTCCTCCCTCGTTACCTGCAACTTCTCAAGCACTTCGGGCGGGATGATCTTTTCATCAAGCTTTATTTCGGGAAGAATGCGCCTCAAAGCACTCATCGCTGCCTCCTTGGCTAAAGCCTCGAGATCAGCGCCGACGAAACCGTGAGTGATATTCGCATAGCGGTCGAGATTGACATCCTTCGCTAGCGGCATTCCCCGGGTGTGAATCTGCAGGATCTCTTTGCGCCCGTCGCGGTTGGGCACGCCTATTTCTATCTCGCGATCAAATCTACCAGGGCGACGAATCGCTGGGTCTAAGGCATTGACGCGGTTAGTCGCGCCGATGACGATGACCTTCCCACGAGCTTTCAAACCATCGAGCGCGGTACAGAGAGTTGCCACCACTCGCCGCTCGACCTCGCCCGTAACCTCCTCGCGTTTGGGAGCTATCGCGTCGAGCTCATCGATAAAAACGATTGAGGGGGCGTTCTTCTCTGCCTGCTCGAAAACCTCTCGGAGGCGAGCCTCGCTCTCCCCGTACCACTTCGACATTATCTCCGGTCCCGCTATATCTGTGAAGTGCGCCCCCGACTCGTTTGCCACCGCCTTCGCTATCAGGGTCTTTCCAGTGCCAGGTGGGCCATGCAATAAGACGCCCTTTGGAGGCTCTATCCCGAGGCGATCGAAGACCTCGGGGTGCTTCAGCGGGAGCTCGATCATCTCTCGGACGCGCTGGAGTTCCTCCTCCAGCCCGCCAATATCTTCGTAAGTTACGGCTGGCACTTTTAGCTCCTTGATCTCGACGGCTTGCGGGAGCACCTCGACTCTCGTCATGTCGGTTACGAGCACGATGCCCGTGGGGGAGGTGTTGACAACGGCAAATTTTATCTCACCGAACCCAAAGGGTAATGCCATCTTACCGAAGAATTCATCACCGAAGAGTTCCTCAAAGAGACTACCCATGCGCACCGGTTCCTCAGGGGGCGTTGGGGCAATCAAATCCCCTTTAGTTAAGGGTCTTCCGAGCAAGTTACGCTTGATTACCTCTCCAGACGCCATGAACCTGACGCGGGGGTCAGTGGGAGCGATGGTGACATTTTTAGCTTCCTTCAGCGAGGCCTTCCGCACGGTGATATTTTCCCCAATCGAAGTGCCAGCGTTGTGGCGAATGAGTCCGTCGATCCGAATTATCTCGAGCCCACTGTCCTCTGGGAAACCATTCATCGCAATCGCACCGGTTGAGCGGGGCCCAGTTATCTCAACTATATCGCCCTGCTTGATGCCGATCCGCTTCATCACTCCTTCATCGATTAGGGCAAAACCTCGGTTGACGTAGGCCTGATGGCGATTTTCCGCGACTACGAGCTTCAGTTCCCTCTCAACCATCCCATCGCCTCTCAAATCTCGACCTCAAACCTGTGCCAGACCAAGTGTTTGCTGAACTCCTTGAAAATCTTTTCGACCATCTTCGCGTACTCCTCATCGATTAGTAGGGTGCTCCGATTTATAAACTCCCAGACGTCATCGGGGATTTCGTCGAGGATCCCAGCCGAATGGCTCCTGCCAGCCTTCGTCGGGTAATCGTACCCACTAAGCGCCCGGTAGAAGAGCGTTGCTGGTGAACCCCGTGTCTTGACATCCCAAACCAGTAGGATTTTTCGCATATTCTTCACTTGTTATA
>JAGMBM010000070.1 GCA_023129675.1 Hadesarchaea archaeon
AGGTGTTTGGATGCTAACCGAAGAGGAACTCGAGGCGTATCGAAAGGCGGGTAAGCTCGTGGCCGAGGTGCGCGAGCAGGCGCGCCCCCTCGTGAAGCCGGACGTCATGCTGCTCGAGATAGCCGAGGCGGTCGAGGAGCTCATCATCCAAAAGGGGGCCAAACCTGCATTTCCCTGCAACGTCTCGGTCAACGAAATCGCCGCCCACTACAGCCCGCCCGCCGATGACGATACAACAATCAAAGAGGGCGACATGGTCAAGGTCGATGTAGGTGTCCACGTGGACGGCTACATCGGTGACACCGCGTTCACGATCGCGACGGGTGAAAAGCAGGAGCTAGTCCAAACGGCCGAGCGAGCGCTTGAGGCCGAGATCGCTGCGATCAAGCCGGGAATCGATGTGGGTGAGTTGGGTGGGATCGTCGAGGAAACTGCGACTGCGGCTGGCTTCAACCCTATCCGCAACCTCACGGGCCACAGCCTAGCGCGATGGAACCTTCACGCGGGTCTGACGGTGCCGAACGTGAAGGGGGAGACGGGGCAGAAGCTGAGCGTCGGCGATGTGGTGGCGCTCGAGCCCTTCGTGACCGATGGCGCCGGGTACGTCGAGGATCAACAGAAAGTTTACATTTTAAGGTACTTGTACGACCGCCCCGTTCGCCTGCGCATGTCTCGAGAGCTCCTGCGGGATGTCAAACGGGCCTACGATGGCCTGCCGTTCGCTGAGCGCTGGTTGGCCAAGAAGATGTCGAAGTTGAGGCTGGAGCTGACCCTACGAGAATTGGTCGGTGTCGGGGCTCTCTTACCCTACCATGTACTAGCCGAGCGTGCGGGAGGGAAGGTTGCGCAGGCTGAGCATACGGTAATCGTCACCGAAGATGGTTGTGAGGTGACTACTCGATAGTGCGCTAGGCTGCGATTTGTTACGTTCGATAAGGGAAGAGGCGATAAAGCTTGGTCCAATGTTTTTAGGGTGGGCGAAAAACTTTGGCTCAATGTTTTTAAGGTGTGGTGAAATACTTTACCCAATAGCGCCCTGGCGGGGGGTGCGGTAAAAACACCCGACCAAGAAGGAAGTGGAAAAAAGTGAATGGAGAAAGGGCAATCATCCCTGTGTCAACAATTGCCACATTCGCCTTGATTATTTCTGTAATCGCGGCGGGTGCAGGGATTTCGGCGGTCCTCATCCAAGGGCCTCAAGGGCCATCGGGACCCCAGGGGCCAGCGGGACCCCAAGGCTCTCAGGGGCCAGCGGGTCCTCAAGGGTCAACGGGATCTCAAGGGCCAGATGGTCCAAGAGGGCCAACTGGATCTCAGGGGCCAACGGGGGCAACAGGAGCAACAGGGTCAACAGGAGCTCAAGGGTCTGAAGGGCCACGGGGGTATGGATTTGCGAGTTTCGTCGTGGCAGCGTCCAATTCAATAGATAGCGAAAATGCGGATTACGTCTGCGACGGGGTCAATGATCAGGACAACATCAACGCGGCAATAGGTAATCTGTCGGATAACGGGGGCTCGATCTACCTCAGAGAGGGAACCTACGTCGTGAGTGACAACATCATCATCTCGAAGTCCAACGTTGCCCTCGTTGGTGCTGGAGCCTCGACTGTCATCAAGATAAAGGACGCTAAAAACGACAACATGTCAGTCATTTACGCTTCGGGCAAGGACAACTTGCTGGTTCAGAACCTGCGCATCAACGGAAACGCAGTAAACCAGACCTCTGGCACCATGCGTGGGATTTACCTCTATGGTGGGAAGAATTCGAAAATCGTCGACTGCTGGGTGGAGAACTTGCGGGAGTATGGCATCTACTTGCAATCCTCGAGCAACAACACGGTCACTGGCAACACCATTCAGGGAAACAGCTTGGACAACTCGAACAACAACACAATCACTAGCAACACCTTTCAGGGGAACGGCCAACACGGCATCTACTTGACTGCCTCGAGCAACAACACCGTCACGGGCAACACCATTCAGGGGAACGACCACCACGGCATCTACTTGTCCTCCTCGAGCGACAACAATACGATTAGTATCAACACGGTAGTGGGCAACTCACAAGCAGCCGACAACACAGACAATGGCATTCAAGTCTCTCAAAGCAACTACAACAACATCCAGGGCAACACTGTGCGCAAAGGTACCGGAAGCAAGCAACAAAACACCGGGATAACGATACTCTCGGGTACCAAAAACTTCGTGGCGAACAACGACCTCTATCAGGCAGGGGCGGCGGCGGCGAAATTCAGCGACGCGGGGACTGAAACAATATTCGACTATTCCCAGAGCGGCATAGAGGAGAACGCGGTGCCAATTGACTCAACTGGTCTCAAGACGAACACTATCACTTTCTTGGTATCCTTCCCAAGTGTCCCCAGGGTAACCGCAAACTTGGCAAACTTCGATAACGACGCGATAATAGCGTATATCGTGCAGATTGAAACGGTTACCACAGACAACTTCACTATAAAAACCAACGTCCTCGACCCACCATCAGAGAATATAGGCGACAACGCCGACATAATGTGGTACGCTACAGTAGCAAGTCAATCAGGCGGCAGGGAGTAACTATAACGGTAAGAGCAGCCTCTGGCGCTGGCAATCTGAACGATAGAGGGTCGCGGAGCACGATGCCGGGTTAGGAAATAATATCGGGGAAGAGGGTTGCGAACTCCCCGCAACCCCGAATTTTTCTTTTTTCAAAAAGACTCATAACTCAAACGGCCTATTTTCCAAGCCTAAAAGAATTTTGTTGAACCAGATTTTGCGCAATCAGGTGCTGTTAAAAATACAATTTCATTTGCGCAACACGAGCATCGCGTGGTCCCTCTCGTAGGGGTCGAGGATTTTCACATCGATTATTTCCAACTCCTTTTCGAGTTTTTCCATTTCATCCTTGAAGATTTCGCGCGGCTCCTTGGTGACGTCGATGCTCCGGGCCTTGAGTGCAAGCACTGCGTGCCCGTCCTCGCGTAGGAACGCTTTCACATTCGCCAGCAGGATATCCGTCTGGTCGGGTTGGGCGACATCCTGGTAGATCACGTCCGCCTTCTCAACGAGCGCGCAATAGCTCCCCGGCTGCCGCGCGTCGGCTAGGAGGGGCACCATGTTGAGTCTACTATTGCAGACCAACAGCAGATCGCGGAGCGGGCGGGA
>JAGMBM010000071.1 GCA_023129675.1 Hadesarchaea archaeon
TTATCGGGGCTTCCTTGATACCCTTCAGGATGGCAGCCGCGAGCTTGCTTCGGTGGGGGTCCCAGAGACGGTACTCGATCTCCTGAATCTTGAGGAGTCGCTCACCGTAGACTTGAGCGCCCGGAGCCAAGTTGATAGTGGCAAGTTTGCGCGTGCCGCCTTCGAGTTCAATCCAGTAAACCCCCGCGAAACGTTCGTGTTCGGTTACCTTCATCCTACTTCCTCTGTTCCTTATATTTCGCTTTCGCCTTGATATCGGCTATGCGTGCCTTCAGGTCGACGACGAGCTTGTCCCCCACGAACTTGCCCGACATCGCGTCGACGCGCGCGGCTATTGAGAGTTTGCCTGCGAGGGCGCGGGCTATCTTCCCCCGCTGCTTCCAGGGCGCCCCTCGAACTTCTGGGTACTGGTAGATCACGCCGTGCTTGGGAGGCTTGGCCCGCCCTCGGAGGGACCTGAAGAGCGCCTTCTCCGCGCCCAAGACTTGTAGCGTGCTGGATGGTTGGCGGGCGAGTTTCTCCAAACCCCCAGCGAGCGAGATCAGGCGGGCCCCGATTGATCCACCGACGATCGCGCGTAGGTTGGGTGCCACTTGGGCCATCAGCCCGTCAATGTGCTCAGCCACCTGCTCCCGAAGCTTATAGAGGGTGAATACCTCGCGCGCACAGTCTTGGAGTACCCTGATATCCAACTCGTCGAACTGGACACCTAATGAGCTTTCCACGACATCGGCAATGCGCGTGACGTTCTCATCCGGTAATTCCACTGCGCCCTTCACTGCTGCTTGGCTGAACTTCTCTCGTAATCCCAGCTCCAAGACTAGTTTTAGGTAGGTCTGGTGTTCCGGCACGAGTCGGTCTAGCTCTGGGAAGTGGGTGGAGTACCACTCGCGAATCAGGCCGGAGAGGATATTTATGAATTTGTCCAGCTCATTGAGCACGCCTATGGCTTGAATGACGAGCTTGTCCCGCTCGGCAGCCTCCGCTCGAAGCTTTTGCCGCGTGAGGATGAGGTTTACCTCTCGGGCGAGCTTGTCCGCCTCCTCGAACCCCACCTCCTT
>JAGMBM010000072.1 GCA_023129675.1 Hadesarchaea archaeon
GGAATTCCTCGCGCAGCTTTTCGACGAGCAGCTCCGACTCTAGCGTGAACTTTCGGGAACCTTTCTCGACCAGTTTGGCGATGAGGTCGCGGTGCTCTTCCGTAGGGGTACCCATTTGGACGCTCGCCAGCCGCCCAGCCACCTCGACGGCGTCCCGGGGGAACTGCTTTGAGGCAAGCATCTGCCCATCATCGTCGAACGCGAACACCCCGAGCACACACTCGGCTACATAAACCACCACAAGTGTACCCGACTAAGAACTGGTCGTAACTCCGATAAAACCTTAGCACAGGAGCCAAGGGTTGCCTATTCTAACTCGCGCGAGTCCTTCTTGCTTGCAGATTTTTACGAATCGCTCGGCGTCCTCGCGCTTGGTGTAGGGCATGTCGTCCATGTGGTATAGCGGGTGGAAGGCGAGCAGGGAGTAGGGGATCGTCGGGTCTAGGTCGGCGATAAAGGATGCGAGCGCCCGAATCTCCTCATCATCCACATAGCCGGGCACCAACAGTGTGCTCGCTCGGGCAAACGGCACCTCGGGGCGCTCGTGATGGTGCTTGCCCAGCCACCTAAAATTATCATACGCCGTGCGGTGCTCTACACCCGACAACGCGTACAAGATCTCTGAGGACCAGCACTTTAGGTCGGCCTTGATCCCACCCCCACTTTGGAGGGAAAGTTCGCCAAACTGTTTCAGGCTCGGCAGGTTCATACTGAGGTTGGTCTCAAGGCAAACGCGAAAGATGCGTTTTTCAAGCTGGGCGGTTTCGCGCATAATTTTCGCGGAAGCTATCACGAATGGCATCTGGCTAGCAGGGTCGCCTCCGAAGTAGCAGGCGCAGCCCACGCTCTCGTTCGCTTTTTCGGCCAGCTCGGCGGCGGTCATCGTGGGCTTCCCCCCGACCGTGAGCTCGCGGAAGCTGAAGTTCTGGCAAAAGAGGCAGCTGTAGGTGCAGCTACCTAAAAAGATCGAGAGATTGTGATAGCCGATGTCGCCGCGGGGGGTCCGGCACCAGCGCGGGTACCCTGCGCCACTCGACCCGGCGCAAAATTCGGCAGGCACGCAGTTTGTGGGAAGGGGGTCATAGTACCAAGTCAGCAGGCCTCGGTCAGGCGTGCCGAACTTTCGAACGAGCTTGCCGCCGAGGTTCTCGACGATACCACAGAATCCCTTGCTCCCTTCGGGGATGCGGCAGTCGTTCCCGCAGGCCCCGCAGCGCACGCCTTTTGGACCCCTTGGGACCTTTGCAGGCAGGTTATATCGCTCCCTCACTTTTGCGTGCGCCGCTTCGAGGTGGGGTCGAGCGTCATCGAAGCACTCCCTAATGCAGGACGCGCAAACCTTGAGCGTAGCTGAGATATCCTCCGATTCCTTACCACAGACCTCGCATTTTGCTCGCCAGCCCTTCGCGTGTCGCAAAAACACAGCGCCACCATTTTCCTTTTTAGGCGAGAGCGATTAAAGATGAGTTGGTGGGAGCGTGCAGAAGAGAACCGAGGAAAAAATCGTCGCGTTCGGAACCGAGCGCCTGAAGCGCGGGTTCGCCAAAATGCAAAAGGGCGGCGTGATCATGGATGTGACGAAGCCGGAGCAGGCGATTATAGCTGAGGAAGCTGGAGCGGTTGCGGTGATGGCGCTCCAGGCGATACCAGCCGACATTCGGGCGGCCGGCGGCGTCGCTCGCATGGCTGACCCGGCGGTGATCGAGGCGATTATGAACGCCGTCACGATTCCCGTCATGGCGAAATGTCGGATAGGTCACTTCGGGGAGGCCCAAGTGCTCGAAGCCCTCGGCGTGGACATGATAGATGAGAGCGAGGTGCTCACACCCGCCGATGAGGAGTTCCACGTCGATAAAAGTAAGTTCAAAGTTCCTTTTATCTGCGGCTCCCGTGATTTGGGTGAAGCCTTGCGGAGGATAAATGAGGGTGCTGCCATGATCCGGACGAAGGGCGAGGCGGGCACCGGAAACATCGTCGAGGCGATGAAACACATCCGACTGACAAAACGGCAGATAGCTGAACTCGCAGGGCTCAAGCACGATGGGCTTGAGGCAAAGGTGCAAGAATATCGGGTGTCCATCGAGCTCGTCGAGGAAACGGCAAAGCTGCAGCGCCTACCAGTCGTTTGGTTCTGTGCTGGTGGAATTGCGACGCCGGCCGATAGCGCGATGGTCATGCAGATGGGTGTCGACGGCGTTTTCGTTGGGTCTGGCATATTTAAATCGAGCGACCCGGCGCGAATGGCTCGAGCGATCGTCGAGGCAACCCGTTATTACGATGACCCACAAGTTCTGCTTGAGGTCAGCAAGGACCTGCCACAGACTATGCGCGGAATCGACATCAAGACCCTTAAGGCTGAAGAGAAGCTGCAGGCTAGGGGCGTTTAAGAAACTCACTTTTTAGAGGACGGGTTTTGATAGGCGACAATCATGAAGATAGGCATCATCGGCCTCCAGGGCGCGGTTAGCGAGCACCTCGAGGCGACGAAGCGGGCGATGCAAAAGCTCGGCATCGAGGGCAAGGCGATCTGGGTCGGCGGGCCTATGGAACTCGATGGTGTGGACGGCATCATAATTCCAGGTGGGGAGTCCACGACGATAGGCAAGCTCATGCAGATGACCGGGCTTTTCGAGCGGGTCAAGCGGCTCGCTAAGAACGGCACGCCAATTTTAGGCACGTGTGCAGGATTGATAGTGTTGGCAAAGCGCGGTGACGAGCAGATCATACGAACTAAACAACCCCTGCTTGGATTGATGGATATCAGCGCCATTCGAAACGCATTCGGTAGGCAGCGCGAGTCCTTTGAGACTGAGCTAGAAATCTCTGGACTAGGCAAAGAGCCTTTCAGGGGCGTGTTCATTCGTGCCCCAGCGGTAAGCGAGGTCTGGGGAGATGCTCAAGTCCTAGCGAAGTTCCAAGGAAAGATCGTCGCCGTGCAGCAGGGCGGCCTGCTCGCCGTAGCTTTTCATCCGGAGCTCACTCCCGATACACGATTACATGAGCATTTTCTGCGGATGTGCCAACGATAGGTCAAGCAAAAAATGTTAAAGTAGCCGCGCTTAAGTAATATAGGCGACCGAGTGAATCTACGTTATCCCAAAAATGTGCATTTTGAGTGTCAGCGCTGCGCCCAGTGCTGCGGTGATAGTTCACACCGCGGGCGAAACATCCTGTTGCTTGAATCCGAGGTCAGACAAATATCCAATACAACGGGTTTGAGACCGCTTTCATTTGCCTCTCGCTCGCTAAGCATCCAGCCCTACCGCTACCGAATGAAAAAGAGGAACGGGAAGTGTGTTTTTTTGGACGGGAAAGCATGCAGGATTTACAACATCCGGCCGCTCATCTGCCGCTTTTACCCGTTCTCGCTCAAAAGGGGTGACAACGGCTATAGGTTCGAGGTTTCGGAGGAGTGCCCGGGCATCGGTCTTGGGAAAGCCCTCGTACCAGGTGAATTTGAGAGGATGCTCGAGGAAGCGCATTCAAAATTAAAAATAGATTAAGAGGGAACCTACTCCGGCCTTATCGCAATTCTCCTCTTTGCCAGATATTCTTTGACCTCCTTTATACCGTAAGTTTCATAATGAAAAATGCTCGCCGCGAGGGCAGCGCTTGCTTGGGTCCTTTTGAAAACCTCGAGCATGTGCTTGGGGTTACCGCAACCACCGGAGGCTATTACAGGGATGCTCAATTTTTCGCTAACAGTTCTGGTCAGGGAGATATCATATCCTTCCGTAGTGCCATCCTTGTCCATGCTTGTGAGCATGATTTCCCCAGCCCCTCTCCTCTCGGCTTCCAGCGCCCAGCGTATTGCATCGACCCCAGTGAATTTCCTGCCTCCATAAATTGAGCATTCGTACCAACAAAAACCACGAGGGGTTTTGATGACGATTTTATCCCCAGCCTTTTTCGGAGAGGACACGCTCCGACTTTTAGCGTCTATTGCAACCACACATGCTTGACTTCCAAAATATTTTGCTAACTCGCTTATCAAGTTTGGATTTTTTATAGCAGCGGTGTTTATGGCGACTTTATCTGCCCCAGCGTTGAACACTTTTCTAGCATCACCGATCGTTCGAATGCCGCCACCAACGGTCAACGGAACGAAAACATTTTCCGAAGTTCGCTCGATCACTTTCGTCATCGTTTCCCTTCTTTCATGGCTCGCGGTTATGTCGAGGAAGACTATCTCGTCTGCTCCCTCCTCATAATATCGTTTTGCTAGTCGCCATGGGGCTCCAGCGTACCTAATTCGTTTAAATTCTATCCCCTTGACCACCCGGCCCTGTGGAACCGCCAAGTCGCAATCTAAGCACGGTATTATCCTGTGACAGAACATTTTTACAGCTCCAGAAAATTCTTCAATATCCTCAAGCCCACGGGCCCGCTTTTTTCTGGGTGAAACTGGGTCCCAAAAATATTGTTTTTCCACACGCTTGCGGTTACCTTGCAGCCATAGTCCGTGGTGGCAGCTACCCCGTCCTCTTTTGGGGACACGTGATAAGAGTGAGCAAAGTACACATACCCGTCGTTCACACCGTTAAACAATGGGCATGTTCTTTTTTTAATCTCCAGATAGTTCCATCCGATGTGAGGTAATTTTAGTTTTGTTGGTATCTTCACAATTTTTCCATTCATAGCTGCTAAACCTTTTGCCCCAGGTGATTCTTCTGAGCTTTCAAAAAGCATCTGCATGCCGAGACATATGCCCATCAGCGGGAGATCGGTACTCAGGAATTCTTTTATCTTCGGGATAAACGGGCCCAAATTGTTTGTCCCGTCCCCGAAGGCGCCGACTCCGGGGATTACTATTTTTTTCGCTTTTAATTTAGAAGGGATATTCACAAGAATAGGCTCTGCTCCCAAATATCTCAGGGCATTACAAATGCTCCTAAGGTTGCCCATCCCGTAGTCGATTACAAGTACTTTGATTGTATCATCCACTTATTTATAACAAAGAAGATTTAAGAAACCACGCCAAGTCCAGTTGAGAGCCATGTGCGGAATAATGGGTGTGATGCTGCGCGGCAAAGGTAAGGTTGGTGCGTATCGAAGACTTGGGATAAAATTTACTCTGTGATGGTGGGCAAATAGTTAAAAAAGTGAATCCATTCGATGCGGTGATAAAACAGCTCGACATTGTTGGCGAGAAGCTCAAGCTTGACCCCTCCTTCATCGAGCGTCTCAAACACCCGAGGCGGATCATCGTGGTATCCGTGCCCGTGCGGATGGACGATGGGAAGATCAAGATTTTTACCGGGTATCGCGTGCAGTACGACATGTTGCGTGGCCCCTTCAAGGGTGGCATCCGCTATCACCCTCGAGTAGATCTCGATGAGGTCAAGGCCCTCGCCGCCTGGATGACTTGGAAGTGTGCAGTCGTGGACATCCCATACGGCGGTGCGAAGGGCGGAGTTGCGTGCAACCCCAAAGAGCTCTCGAGGAGCGAGCTCGAGCGAATAACCCGGCGCTACACCGCCATGATCTTAGATGAGATAGGCCCCTACAAGGATGTCCCCGCGCCCGATGTCTATACTGATGCCCAGACTATGGCGTGGATCATGGACACCTATAGTCAATTCAAGGGCTATCTCGTCCCTGAGGTCGTCACCGGAAAACCCGTCGAGATAGGCGGTTCCGAGGGGCGAGAGGACGCGACGGGGCGAGGGGTGGCGATATGCACGCGCGAAGCTGTAAAACATTTGAACATCGATATGAAAGGCCTACGCGTGGCGATTCAGGGTTTTGGGAAGGTGGGCAAAGCCGCAGCCAAAGTGCTTCGAGAGATAGGCTGCGAAATTGTCGCGGTGAGCGATTCGAAGGGCGGGATTCACACACCGCGCGGACTCGATATCCAAGCATTGATTGAACATAAGAATCGAACTGGTCAGGTCGCTGGATTTAGAGGCACCAAGCCGATCACGAACGAAGAGTTATTGGAGTTCGAGTGCGATATTTTGGTGCCGGCAGCCCTCGAGCATGTCATCACCGAAGAGAACGCCCCGCGGGTTAAAGCGCGGATCGTAGTCGAGGGTGCCAATGGGCCGAGTACCCCGGGGGCAAGGGAGATTTTGAACAAGCGGGGAGTCTTCGTCGTCCCCGACATTCTAGCGAATGCTGGAGGCGTAGTGGTAAGCTATTTTGAATGGATCCAGAACCTCCACCGCGAGCACTGGGATGAAGCTGAGGTCAATCGAAAACTTGAGGAGAAAATGGTGAAAGCCTTCAAGGATGTGGTCGAGGTGTCGAGGGAACACGGGGTCGACTTGGCCACCAGCGCCTTCATGCTCGCGATCAAGAGGCTTGCAGATGCATTCGAGAGGCTAGGGTTGTTCCCATAAGTCAAAGTTTTCAAGTGAAGAATTTGAGAGGATGCTTGGAAAAGCGCAATCAAAATCACTTAAGGGAGAACCTACCCCAGCCTTATCGCAATTCCCCTCTTTGCCAGATATTAAGAACTTTTGCCAAGTCTATGGAGACCACAAAAGCGCAGCCGAAATTAAACTTAGTTAAAAGTTTTGTTGGCTTCAAAATTATCCGAGTATCTGTTCAAACATGTCGGTTTCAACTTCATCCATTGTCGGTATGCCTGTAACTTTGGAAGCGTTCTCCGTTAACGCCGTGAGATCGCTTCTATCGAGAAGGTCGAGTCTCCATTTCCGAGTACCCGCCATCAACTGCTGAAGCCCCACACCGAGCCTATCGCTGAGATAGGTATAGAGTCCTACGGCAGGCAACGGGATATCCTTGAATCTCTTGCCATACTTCTTTTTCAGCTCCGGCACCGTGACGAAGAACTTGACCGGGTCGGTGCCATATTGTTCTGCGAACTCCCGGGGCAATTTTTTCTCCTTAGCTAGTTCCGCAAAATAGGCGGATTTCATCACTGCGGTAAGTGGTGCTCTGGCCATAGTTATTACCTTGACCAGCGGTCCATCACCGAGATTGCTCATCGCGATGCTTTTGAATATCTGCCCCTCGTTGATGAACCCACCAGCCACGCTTAAATCTGGGACATGACGGCCTTTCTTCCTCAGAATTTGAGCGCACTTGAGGACCTGTGCTTCAAGGTATACTGTGGGGGTACTCATCTCATTCATCATCGTTACTGGACTCATGCCCGTACCGCCGCCAGCGCCATCGAAGGTCATATAATCCACTTTTGCCTCGGATGCTACTTTCATCGTCCAGGCTACATCGACTGGGCGGTATGCGCCTGTCTTCAAGGTAACTTTCTTTGCGCCTTGCTCCCTAAGCCACTCCACGTCCTCGATGAAGTCCCTCTCAGCTGGCATGCCGACCCTGCTGTGCCGCTCAAAGGACTTGAAGAATCCTGCTTTGAAGGCCTTTTGGACCTCAGGGTCTTCGGGGTCGGGCAGCACCACGTACCCTCGCTTCTTTAGGGTAAGCGCCTTCTCTAGGGTTGAGACCCTTATCTCTCCCCCGATAGCCTTTGCCCCCTGTCCCCACTTCCTCTCTATGATGTTTACTTCGAGCTTCGATATTGAGTAAACGTCGACGCCCGCCCGCTGATCTTCAACGTTTGTCTGCACCGCGATGTCACCGTATTTTCCATCCCAGAACTCCCTGAACTTCTTAATCCTGAATTCAAGATCTTTAGATGAAGTTACCTTGTCTCGTGTATACTTCGCCTCTGGGTCAACTCCGCAAACGTTCTCCCCGATGATGAATATTATGCCTGCGAGAGCTGCCCCGACGGCCAATCCCTCCCAGTTTTCCCTTGCCACCATGGTGGAGCCAAACGCACCATTTGCGAGAGGTATTTTGAGGGGGATACCTCCTAGCTCTGATTCAATATTTACGTTTTTAAAAAGGGCAAGATCAGAATCAGGCTCGATCCCCTCCGCGCCCCGGAGCCTAGATAAAATATTGAAGTGGGACCAATCGAGACCGTAGTTTTTGAGGGACGCTGCAGTACTTGTCCCATAATAAACTTGCGCTGGGTAGAGAACCTCGCGACCACGAAATGCCGACAACCCGATTTCGCACAGGATTGGGCATTCTTTGATGCAGATGGGGCACATTCCGCTTGTTGGACTAACATCTCTCACCCTCGTGCGCGTCCCCGTGGTGGACATCGCGTTGAGGTAAGAGGAGTCTTTATGAACTCTCTCGGTCATGTTGATTCCAACTTTTTGCATTTTTTAAATAGAGGTTGCTATATAAAAATTGATGCCCGACGTCTTCATAAATAGACCTCAACTAGTTCTTCGGGAATCCAAGTTTTTCAATAAAATGGGTTCAGCACAAGTCTTTTAATACAGCCCCCAAACCACAAATTGGTGCACGCATGGAGGAGTTCCCCCAATACATCGAGGAGGAAGAGGAAGAAGAGGAGAAAGATTGGCCGAAGATGGTCAGGCTTGAGATAATTGAGTACATCCTCCGCCGCTACGGCATCCTCCGCGCCCCAGACCTAGCGCACATCTTGAACTGGAAGGTCAGGGAGGTCAACCGCGTGCTCCGTCAGCTCGAGGGCTTCGGCCGCGTGAAGCGCACGAAGCTCGGCAGAAGTTACGCGTGGTCATCGCTCGAGGAGTCGCACCTAACCCCTATGTATTACTAGAAGGACCTCATACCCCCGGGTCACTTTCTTCACCCTTTTGATCCTCGCCCGTTCCAGCGACTTGTGGAGCA